>RKSA01000112.1 GCA_007571115.1 Gammaproteobacteria bacterium | reverse complement strand
GTCGGCTGGCGCCAGTCGGCGTTCGTGGCAATCTGGAGTCTTCATCATGCCTCGCATCAAGCTCAAGCCGCCGGAAACGTTCGCCTTCCGCATGGAAAGGAGCGTCGGCCTCAGCGATCTCAACTACGCGAAGCACCTCGATAGCCTGTCGATGCTGCAAATCCTCCACGAGGCGCGCCTGCAATATCTCGCGAGCCTCGGCTTCACCGAGGAGGACATCTTCGGTCTCGGCCTCGTCGTGACCGATCTCGCGGTCGATTTCCGCTCCGAATCCTTCGCCAATGATGTGCTCGTCATCGACGTCGGAATCGGCAAGGTGAGCCGCTACGGCCTCGACATCTGCCTGCAGGTGACGAATAGCGCGCTCGACTCGATCGTCTGCATGGCGAAGATGGGAGTCGTGCTCTTTGACTTTGATCGCCACCAGATGGTCGCCCTGCCACAGCAGTTCAAGCAACTCGTGCAACCCCCCGAAACCGAGGTCGCCTGATTATGGAAATTGCCACGCAGCAGGAAGAACAGCCGATGCGGCCTGGCGACTGGCGCCGTTCCGGCGCTTCCCCCCACCGGCGCGCCTGCGGGCTGCGGGTTGTGTTGGGGTGGGGTGGTGTGCTGGCGCTGCTGTGGCTCGGTTTGCCGTTTGCAGCCCAGGCGCAGCCTTCGCCTGAGGAATGGTACGAGATGGGCAGGGCGAAGGTTGCTGGCTTTCTCGAGCAGAGAGGCGCCGCCGAGGTGCCGAGGGCGAAAAACGTGATTCTGTTCGTTGGCGACGGCATGGGCATGTCGACGGTCACTGCGGCGCGCATCCTCGAAGGGCAGATGCGCGGCGAAAATGGCGAGGAGAACGAGCTGTTTTTCGAGACTTTTCCCCACGTCGCGCTGTCCAAGACCTACAACACCGATGTCCAGGTTCCCGATTCGGCAGGAACGATGACCGCCATGGTCACCGGAGTCAAGACCAAGCGCGGGCTTATCAGCGTCAGCGCCGCAGCCGGCTATGGCGACTGCGCCGCCGAGGAAGGCGCCAAATTGACGACCTTTCTCGAACTCGCGGAAATGCGCGGGCTCGCCACCGGAGTCGTCAGCACGGCCCGGGTGACCCATGCGACGCCAGCGGCAAACTACGCGCATTCGGTGGCGCGGGCATTCGAATCCGACTCGAATGCGCGAGTCATGTGGAGCCCCGGCGATTGCATCGATATTGCCAGGCAACTGATCGAGTTTGCCGACCGCGTTCCGGGGAGCGACGGCCTGGAAGTCGTGCTTGGCGGTGGCCGCTCGGTTTTCCTCCCCGAAGTGACGGGGATCGACCCCGAAGCGGGAAGCCCAGGCTTGCGCCTCGATGGCCGCGACTTGACGAGCGAGTGGATCGAGCGCCGCGAAGGCGCCGCCTACGTCTGGAATTCCGAGCAGTTCGAGGCGATCGACACGAACGGGGTCAGCGCCTTGCTCGGCCTGTTCGAGCCTTCGCACATGAAGTATTCCCTCGATCGCGAAAGCGACACCGCCGGCGAGCCGAACCTTTCCGAAATGACCGCCAAGGCGATCGCCATCCTCGACAAGGATCCCGACGGCTACTACCTCAACGTCGAGGCGGCGCGAATCGATCACGCCCACCACGCGACCAATCCGCATCGCGCATTGCTCGAAACGATCGAGTTCGCCAATGCCGTGCGAACCGCCTACGAACTTGTCGATCTCTCTGAAACGCTGATCATCGTCACCGCCGACCACAGCCACGTCTTCACCATCGCCGGCTACCCCGCGCGGGGCAACCCGATTCTCGGCAAGGCCGCCGACCATAACCACGAGCCGCTGCTCGCCGACGACGGAATGCCGTACACGACCCTCGGCTACATCAACGGCCCCAATGCCGGAAGAGGCACCGATCTCAGCGAGGTCGACACCGAAAGCCCCGATTACCGCTCGCAAACCCTCGTGCCGCTCGGTTCGGAAACCCATGGCGGCGAGGACGTCGCGGTCTACGCTGTCGGCGCCGGTTCGGACCTCGTTCGCGGCGTCATCGAGCAAAACGTCATTTTCCACATCATGATGGCCGCCAGCGAGCTCGAAAGCCGCTGAGAGAGCTTCCACCTCCAGTCCCGACTCCGGCACGATGCGCAGCCCCATTCGAAGCCACCAAAGGAAACCGCTGAAGAAGGCAGAGCAGGCTTGATCGATCGCCGGAGGTCACTTCCGCCGTCGCGGCAGCACCACCACCCGGCTTGCCGAAGCGCGGTCGTGGGCTGCGTCGCCGTCAGGGTCGAAATACAGCCAGAGATAGCCGAGGCCGAACAGGAACAAGGCCGGCCAGGCGCAGAGGAAGCGAAGCAGCGCTTGGCGAGCAGTCATCAGGCCGCCGTTCCGGGATTGGGCGCGGATTCGCCAGGCGAGCATGCCGAGGGTCTGGCCGCCGCGCAGCCAGAATCCGACGTAGAACGCCGCAGCGCTCGCACACATCATCGCGAACAGCGCGGCGCCGAAAAGCGGGTCGGTTTGCACGCGCCCATCGATGACCTCGTTGACCTGGTCCCCCACGAGCAACTGCGCGACAAAGCCGATGCCGATCCAGATCGCCAGAACCAGCATCGCGTCGTAGAGCAGGGCGGCGAGACGCCTCGCCAGTCCGGCCGAGGGAAGTGCGGCGGAGTCGCTCATCGGCCCGCCGCGCCGCTAGAGTTCCTTGACGGCCTGGATCAGCTCGCTGGAGGCTTTCTGGCCGTCGCCGAACAGCATCCGGGTGTTGTCGGCGAAGAACAGCGGGTTCTCGACCCCGGAGAACCCGGCGCCGCGACCTCGCTTGATGACGATGACATTGTCAGAATCGATCGCGTCGAGGATCGGCATTCCGTACAGCGGGCTCGAGGCATCGGTCTTCGCCGAAGGGTTGACGACATCATTGGCGCCGATCACCAGGGCCGCCGTGGTGTTCTTGAAGTCGGCGTTGATGTCTTCCATGTCGTGGATCAGGTCGTAGGGAACTCCGGCTTCGGCGAGCAGCACGTTCATGTGGCCGGGCATCCGCCCCGCCACGGGATGAATCGCGAATTTCACCTTGACTCCGCGGGCAATGAGCAACTGCGCGAGCTCCCAGATCCTGTGCTGGGCCTGGGCCACGGCCATGCCGTAGCCGGGGATGATGATCGCCTGGCTGGCGAAAGCGAGCAGGATGCCTGCGTCCTGGGCCTGGATCTCCTTCATTTCCTGCTCGCCCGTTGCGGCCGCCGCAGGGCCCGTTCCGACTCCGGCGAAAAACACGTTCGCCACCGAGCGGTTCATCGCCACCGCCATCAGGTGCGTCAGCAGCGAACCCGCCGAGCCGACGACGATGCCGGCGATAATCATCGCGGCATTGCCGAGCACATAGCCCTCGAAGCCCACCGCAAGGCCGGTCAGCGCGTTGAACAGCGAAATGATGACGGGCATGTCGGCGCCGCCGACGGGGATCGTGATGAAGATTCCGAGCAGCAGCGCCAGCGCATAGAAGATCGCGATCGTCGTCCAGTCCGCCGAGAGGAACACCAGCACCGCGAACACTACGGTTGCCACCGCGAGCGCAGCATTGACGAAGTGCTGGCCCGGCAGCAACCTGCTCAGGTGCAGGCGGCCGTCGAGTTTCGCCCAGGCGATGATGCTGCCGCTGAACGACACCGTGCCGATGATCGCGCCAAGAATCGCCAGCACCGCGACATCGACCCCAAGCGGACCGGCGACGGTCTCGCCGGGGCCTGCCTCGCCATAGGCCTTGAGCAGTTCGACTGCGGCGATCGTCGCCGCAGCGCCACCTCCCATGCCGTTGTACATCGCGATCATCTGCGGCATGTCGGTCATCGCGACTCGCCGGCCGCTGATCCAGGCATAGCCGCCGCCGATGCCGATTCCGGCGAAAATCAGCGCCAGATTCGTTGCCAGATGGTCGTTTGCGAGCAGTTCGGGAGTGCCGAAAGTGACCAGGGTCGCGAGCAGCATTCCCAGCCCGGCCCAGACGATGCCGCGCCGCGCCGTGACCGGCGAACTCATCTGTTTCAGGCCGACGATGAACAGCACCGCGGCGACGAGGTAACTCGCGTCGATCAGCAGCTCCATGGCTCAGTCTCCCTCGGCCGTGCCGGGTTTCTTGCTCGACTTGAACATTTCCAGCATGCGTTCGGTGACGACGTAGCCGCCGACGGCATTGCCCGCAGCGAGCAGCACCGCGAGGAAGCCGATCGCCTGTTCGGTAGGCGTCTCGGCGATTCCCAGTGCGTACATTGCGCCGACGAGCACGATGCCGTGGACGAAGTTCGAGCCCGACATCAATGGCGTGTGCAGGATGACCGGCACCCGGGCGATGATTTCGTAGCCGGTAAAGCCTGCCAGGAGGAAGATGTAGATCGCCGCGAGTCCTTCAATCATGGGTTTGCTCCAAAACCGGTCCGGGGAAATTCAAAGCCGCTCGCGGATTCCCGCGTGGCGCGCGGCGCCTTCGTGGGTGACGAGGCTTTCGTTGATGATCTCGTCTTCGAGATCGATCTTGATGGCGCCGTCATCGATGAGCAATTCGAGCAGTGCGAGCAGGTTCTTGGCGTAGAGTTCGCTGCCGTGGCTTCCCATCCGCCCCGGCAGGTTGATGGGCCCGTCGATGAGGACGCCGCCATGCCTGACGACCTTGCCCGCCTCGGCGAGCTCGCAGTTGCCGCCGCTTTCCGCAGCGAGATCGACGATCACCGAGCCGCCGCGCATCTTGGCGACCATGTCGCGAGTGATGATTCGCGGCGCCGGGCGGCCGGGAATCGCCGCAGTGCTGATGATGACGTCGGCAGCGGTGATGTGCCTGGCGAGTATCTGCTGCTGCTGCGCTTGCTCTTCGGTGGTCAGTTCGCGCGCGTAGCCGCCGCTGCCTTCGGCACTCACTTCGGTATCGACGAAGCGCGCCCCGAGGGATTCGACCTGCTCCTTGACTGCGGCCCGCACATCGTAGCCCTCGACCACCGCGCCAAGCCTCCTCGCGGTGGCGATCGCCTGCAACCCGGCGACTCCAGCACCGATCACGAGCACTTTCGATGGGCGGATCGTTCCCGCCGCAGTCGTCAGCATGGGGAAGAACTTGCCGAGATGCCCGGCACCGAGCAGCACTGCCTTGTAGCCGGCGATGTTCGCCTGGGAGGAAAGCGCGTCCATCGCCTGGGCACGGGAAATTCGTGGAATCAGCTCGACGCTGAACGCGCTGATCTTGCGTTCGGCGAGCATGGCAAAGCGTTGCGGATCGCCGTGGGGGTCGAGGAAGCCGATCAATGCCGAGCCTTCGCGCAGGCGCTCGATCTGTTCGCGATCAGGAGGGTTGACGACGAGGCTGACATCGGCCTGGGCGAGCAGTCCGGCTGGATTGGCGAAGACTTCGGCTGCCTCGAAGCTGGCATCGGGATATCCCGCTTCGAGGCCGACGCCTGTTTCGATGCAGATTTGCGCACCACGCGCCGCCAGACGCTTTGCCACTTCGGGAACGAGAGCGACTCGCCGCTCGCCCGGGCGCACTTCCCTTGCCACACAGATATTGATCGCCATGCCGATTCCTGGTCGGAGTCCATTCGCTGGGGTAGGCAGTATAGCCAGTAGCGTCCGAGTTGCAAGCGCAGCTCGAATCGGGGCCGCACGGGGGAGGCTTCGATTTGCTAGAATCGGGCTCCCGCCAGGCTGCCCGCGACGTGGATCGGAACATGGCCGTCTCGACCGTAACTCGCC
>RKSA01000252.1 GCA_007571115.1 Gammaproteobacteria bacterium | reverse complement strand
GCGCACAGTTCCATGAGCTCCGGCGGCAAGCCCGCAGCGCAACAGCTATGCTAGACTGCCCGGCGATGCGAAGCGATGCGCCAAGGCGCCAGGACTCAGATGGAACAAAAATCCGATATTGCGATCGCCGACGAGGCCAGACTGCTGCCGATCCGCGAAGTCGCCGACAAGCTCGGCATCGGCGATTCGGTGCTTCCCTGGGGCAGGGCCAAGGCCAAGGTCGACTGCGCCGAGATCGCCGCAGCACGGCCCGAGGCGAACGGCAAGCTGATCCTCGTCACTGCGGTTTCGCCGACCCCGGCCGGCGAAGGCAAGACGACCACGACCATCGGCCTCGGCGATGCGCTGAACCGCATCGGCAAGCGCGCTGCGATGTGCCTTCGCGAGCCGAGCCTCGGCCCGTGCTTTGGCATGAAAGGCGGCGCCACCGGCGGAGGCCATTCCCAGGTCGTGCCGATGGCCGACATCAACCTGCATTTCACCGGCGACTTTCACGCGATCACCACCGCGCACAACCTGCTCGCGGCGCTCGTTGACAATCACTTGCACTGGGGCGCCGAGCCCGAACTCGACCCTGAGCGGATCGCCTGGCGCCGCGTGATCGACATGAACGATCGCGCCCTGCGGCGCGTCCGCATCGGCATCGGCGCCGGCTCTTCCGGCTCTTCCGGGAAGACCAGCGGCACGCCGCGCAATTCCGGCTTCGACATCACGAGCACTTCGGAAATCATGGCGATTTTCTGCCTCGCGCAGGATCTGGCCGAGCTGCAACAGCGGCTCGGCGCCATCGTCGTCGGCTACTGCCGCGAGGGGAAACCCGTCACGGCTGCCGAGCTTCGCGCTCCGGGCTCGATGACCGCCTTGCTGCGCGACGCGCTGTCACCGAATCTCGTGCAGACGCTGGAAAACAACCCGGCATTCATCCACGGCGGGCCGTTCGCGAACATTGCCCATGGCTGCAATTCGGTGATCGCGACCCGCACTGCGCTCAGGCTCGCCGATTACGTCGTCACCGAGGCCGGCTTCGGTTCCGACCTCGGCGCCGAGAAGTTTTTCAACATCAAGTGCCGCTCCGCAGGTTTCGCGCCGGACGCCGCAGTGCTCGTCGCCACGGTCAAGGCGCTGAAGATGCACGGTGGCGTGCCTCGGCAAGAGCTGCACGGCGAGGACTGCGCCGCAGTGACGAGGGGTTGCGCCAATCTCGGGCAGCACCTGGCGATTCTCGAACGTTTCGGTGTTCCTGCGCTGGTGGCGGTCAATCGCCATGCGAACGACAGCGACGCCGAAGTCGCTGCCATCGTCGAGTATTGCCGCGAGGCGGGAGTTGCTGCCGTCGAGTCGCGGCACTGGGCCGAGGGAGGCGTCGGCGCGGTCGAGCTTGCGCAGAGCGTCGTCGAGCTCGCCGACTCTGGCAGCGCCAATTTTCGCCTGCTCTACGAGGACGGGCTCGATCTCTGGGAAAAAACCCGCCGCATCGCGCAGACGATCTACGGCGCCGAGGACATCGCTGCGCCCCCCGAGGTGCGCGACGAATTCGCCAGGCTGCAAGGCAGCGGCTATGGCGAATTTCCCGTTTGCATGGCCAAGACGCAATACAGCTTCTCGACCGACCCCAAGCTGCTAGGCGCTCCCAAGGGTCACACCGTGGAAATCCGCGAAGTTCGCCTCGCGGTGGGGGCGGGCTTTGTCATTCCCATCTGCGGAACGATCATGACCATGCCGGGTCTGTCGAAAAGCCCTTCGGCCCATGGCATCCACGTCGCCGCCGACGGAACGGTCGCCGGGCTCGGCTGAGGCTCGCCCAGAACAGATCAAGGAACATGAAACGATCCACTCGCAAAATCCTGATCCCCTGCCTTGCGCTGCTCGCATGGCTCTCGGCGCCCCTCGCCGCCCAGGATGGCGAAGCCCCCACAGAGACCTTGCGCGAGCTCGAGCGATACGAAGCCGACTTGTACCGGCTCGAGGCCACCGGCCTGACCCACGCGACCCAGCTTATCGAGCCCTTGTCGCGAATCGCCGATCATCACATGGCACTCGGGCGTTATGTCGAGGCGAACGCTGCCCTCGACCGCGCCCAGCAGATCGTTCGCATCGAGGAGGGGCTGTACACCAAGAGCCAGCTTCCCTTCTTGCAGCGAAGAATCGAGAACTACGTCAACGCCGGCAACTGGCGCGCGGCGCGCAAGCTGCAAAACCACGTCATCTGGTTCTACCTGAACCGCTACGAGCCCCGCGACGAGGACATGATGAACGGCCTGCTCGACCTGTACCGGCTGCATCTGCGCGGCATTGCTGAAGATCTCGGCGAGCACCGGGGCTATCACCATGTCCGCGCTGCGTACAGCAGTCGCGTGGCACTCGTCGTTGCCGACAGCATCTGGCCGGACGATGAGCGGCGCAAGGCCGGATTGATCTACGAGCAATTGCGCATCATGCACTTGCAGGCGAGCGCCATCGGCAGGGGAGGCAAGCTTGCCCACGACCTGCGGGCGATGGATCTTTCTCCTGGCGCCGATGGCTTTGTCCGGGAGCGCGTATTGCAGCCCGAAGCCGCCCTCGATGCCTTGCGCGTCGATGGCCTGCGCCATCTCGAACGCTTGCGCGAGCTGTATGCCGATGGCGCTGCCGGCGAAAGCGAGGCGGAACAAGCCGGAGACGAAGAGCAAGTTTCCGAGGCCCTCGCCATGGTCAGGCTGTACCTCGCCGACTGGCGGCTGCTGTTCGACCAGAAGAGCGAGGCTCTCGAAACCTATCGCCAGGCCTGGGACATGCTGCTGCAAGCCGGAGTTGCGAAGGAATCGGTTGCCGAGCTGTTTGCCAGCCCTTCGCTGATTCCGCACCCGCAGTTCCACGACAACGTGGCCGATGCGTTGCGCGCGCGTTCCCGCGAATCGAGTGACATTGCCGCTGCCGCGACCGCGACCTTCGTCGAGGGCGTGCCAGTGCGGATCTTTTTCGACCTTGACGAGGAGCTGCTTGCCGAGGCACCGCTTTCCCCAGAGCAGCTCGACATGCCCGAACTCGCCGACTGGCAGTCGGTGGCGCTGTTTTCCTTCGAGCTTCCCGGCATGTCCGATATCGAGACTCGCCCCGGCTGGCGCCGGGTAAACGCCTTCGGCGTTGCGCAGAATCTCGCCTTGGTCGAATGGGGCGAGGTTTCCGGCCAGCTCGAAGTCGAACCCCTGATGCGAAGCCTTGTCAGATTGCGTTTCCGCCCGGGCCTCACCGACGGCGTCCCCCATGCGGCAGCGGGACTGATTGGCTATCTGATCGGCATGGTTCCCTGAGCGAGGCAGTCTCTTGCGAGGCGGGATTTCATGCAGGTCTCGGCGAAAGTCTTGGCGAGGGTTTCGGCGCAGATCTTGGTGAAGGCTTCGGCAGATCGTTCGCTAGTCGGCTGTCGCCCCGGTTTCCTCGGTCGCCTCGGCGTGATGCTCTTCCACCAGGCTCATGATCCTGCTCGAAGTCAACTGCGCGACGCGCTGCCCGTTGATGAACATCGCGGGAGTCGAGCGGACCCCGGCAGAATTGCCGCCGCGCTGGTCGTTGCGGACCTTGGATATCACCGCCTCGCTCTCGACATCGGCGCGCAACCGCTCGAGGTCGAGGCCGAGGGCTTCCGCGTAGCTTTCGAACTCGCTCGCGGCATCGGGCAACAGCGCCCAGATTCCCTGATTGGCGAACAGCGCGTCGTGCATCTCCCAGAAACGGCCCTGGCGGCCAGCGGCTTCGGCGTGCAAGGCCGCCGTCCAGGCATTGGGGTTGCTGGCAGTCAGCGGATAATGGCGGAAAATCAGGTGTGCCTTGTCCTCGATTCGCGACCAGATGCGCCTCACGCGCTGGGCTTCGGTGGCGCAGGCCGGGCATTGGAAGTCGGCATAGACGACGATGCTCACCGGAGTCGTCGCGTCGCCGAGGATGTGGTCGTCAGGGGAGATTTCCACCGGCGAGTACGTGCGCCCCTGGTTCAGCAGCACGTAGATCGAGAACAGGGCCAGCACCGGCAGGCCCACATAGAGCGCGAACCTGCCGAAAAGCCGCAAGCGCCGCCGCTTCTGCTGCGCAGCCCTCTGCTTGGCTTCCCTGACCTGTTTCTGTTTCTCGCGCCGGTTCATGGGTCGTGATTCTCGCTCAAGAACGCTCCCGCGTCCACCCCGAGCCTTGTCCAACGCGAAGCGAGGTTGAAGCTGGATGTCCGTGCATCATTCGGGGATGATGGTGAGCATTCAGCCGCAGCGGTTACGCACTATCCAGATCGCAGGTTAGCCAGGCCTGCCCGTTCAGATTCGCTTTGGCATGGGAAAATGCTCGCCGACATGCGGCGCTGGCGAAAGCTCGGTCACCGTTGATTGCGCACTGCCGTCGGCGAGTCTGGTGATGATGCGGCTTCCTTCGCTGAGTTCGTCCACGTTACGGATCACCTGGGCCGATTCGTTCATGGTGATGCTATAGCCCCGCGCCAGGGTGTTGAGCGGCCCGGTCGCTTGCAGGCCGCGCCTCAGTGCCGCCAGCGATGCCTTCCTGCTTTCGAGGCTGACTTGCATCGAGCGTTCGAGCCGCTGCGAAAGCTGGACGAAAGCCTCGCGCAGGCGGTCGATCCGCATCGCCGGGGAAGCATGGCGCAGGCGCTGCTCGCCCAAGGCGACTGCCTGGCGTTTGTGCGCCAGCACGTTGCGGCTGGCGCGCAGCAGTCGTTGGCCCAGTTCGTCGAGAGCCTGGGCGTGGTCTTCGAGGCGTCGCGCCGGGCTGCGCAGCCGCAGTGCAACGAGGCGCAGATGCTCGCCTTGCCGGCCGAGGCGCTGCCTCATGCGCAGTTCCAGCTTGCCGAGCTGGGAGCGCAGCCTGCCCCGGATTTCGTCTTGGGACGGGCTCATCAATTCGGCTGCGGCCGAGGGAGTCGGCGCGCGCAGGTCGGCGACGAAATCGGCGATGCTGAAATCGGTTTCGTGGCCGACCGCGCTTGTCACCGGCAGTTCGCTGGCGAAAATCGCCCGGGCAACGCTTTCCTCGTTGAAAGCTTGCAGGTCTTCCGCCGAGCCTCCGCCACGCGCGACGATCAAGGCTTCGAGGTCGAGCGCAGTGCGCAGCGAATTCGCGGTGGCGAGCGCCTTGCAGATGCTCGAAGCTGCCTGCTCGCCTTGCACCAGGGTCGGGATCACCGTCAGGCGGATCAGCGGGAAACGGCGCCGGAACACGTTAATCATGTCGTGCAGCGCGGCACCGGCGGGAGAGGTGACGATGCCGATATGGCGGAACTGGGTTCCCACCGGTTTCTTCGCCGCCGCGTCGAACAGGCCTTCGGCCTGCAGCCGCGCTTTCAGCGCCTCGAAAGCCTGGCGCAATGCCCCGGCGCCAGATCGTTCCAGCGAGAGCACCTTGCATTGGAAGTCGCCGCGCTTTTCGTAGATCGTCAGGTTGCCCAAGGCGCGAACCCGGTCGCCTTCGGCGGGCTCGAAGCGCAGCAGCGAATTCCTTTCGCGGAACATCACGCAACGCAGTTGCGCACCACGGTCTTTCAGGTGGAAGTACCAGTGGCCCGAACGCGGATATCGCTGCAGGCCGACGATCTCGCCTTCGACGCTAACGCCAGAAAGGCCGGCCTCGACGAGTTCCCGGGCGAAGCGGTTGATCTCGGAAACCGAATAGATGCTTGGCGGCGATCTTGGCAACAATCTTGATGACAATGGAGTATCGTCCTGGCGGCCCAACAGCGTTGCCCCATACTACGG
>RKSA01000152.1 GCA_007571115.1 Gammaproteobacteria bacterium | reverse complement strand
TTCGCCGGCCTGAATGGCCTGGTCGGCCTCGATGGCCGCCAATAGCTCCTCGCCAAGCGCCGCCGCTGCCTCGCGTTCCATTTCCAGCCGCAGCAGCACCTCGATTTCTGCCTCGACTTCATCGAGGGGGCGAACGAAGGACTCGTTGATCTGCGCAACTCGCAATACCACAGCCTGGGAGTCGTCCACCTCGATGACATCGCTGTTGTTGCCATCGAGCAGGACTTCGTCGGAATACGCCGCGTCGACGAGATCGGGTTCGGCGAACAGGCCAAAGCCACCGTCGCGGGGAAAGGGCTCGCTTTGGCGAACCGTCAGGTCCATTTGCTCGGAAATCGCGCCGAGGTCGCCGCTTTCGAAAGCGAGGTTCGACAGCTCTTCGAGCCGCGCCAGGTAGATCAGCTCGACTTCGGCGCCTTTCAATTCGCTTTCGATCCGCTGCGACTCCTCCTCGAAGGACGGATAGTCGTCCTCGGTAAGCTCGGTCAATTGCACGAGGTGGACTCCAAACTCGCTGACGACGGGCGCGGAAACCTCGCCTTCGCCGAGAGCATCGAGCGCCTCTTCGAGTTCGGGCGGAAACGCCGAACCATCGGAATAGCCGATGTCGCCGCCAGCTTCGGCGGAAACCGTGTCGTCGGAAAGCTCGCTCGCGAGTTCGGCAAAGCTCTCGCCTTCACCGAGGCGCTGCAGCGCCGTCTCGGCCTGCTGCAAGGCTTCTGCCTCGGAAATCGCGACGGTCTCGAAGAGGATATGCGAGGCGCGTCGCTCTGCGGCTTCCTGGTACTCGGCGCGCTGTTCGTCGTAGCGGCTTTGCAGTTGCTCTGCGGTGACTTCGATCTCGTCGCCGATCGCTTCCTTGTCGAGCGTCACGTACTCGACTTGCACGGTTTCGGGCTCGCGGAACTCCTGCTCGTTTTGCTCGTAGTATTCGGCAATCTGCCCGGCGCTGATTTCAACGTCGAGAGTGCGAGTTCCCGGAGCGATCAAGAGCTCGCGGAAATTCCGGGTCTGCTGCTGCAGCTCGATCAGGTACCCGAGTTCGTTCGAGGTGATGAAGTTCGAGCCGGCATAGGCGTTGGCGATCTGCGAAAGCAGCATGCGGCGGCTCAGGTCGTCGCGGTACCCGCCCACCGAAAGCCCCATGCTGGCGATCGTGCGCACGGCAAGATCGCTGTCGAAGACGCCGTCGATCTGGAACATTTCCGCCTCGAGCATGAAGCGGTCGAGCTGGTCGTCCGAAACCGCAAGTTCGGAGCGCTCGGCAGCCTGATGCAGCACGGCCTGGTCGATGAGCTGGTTCATCGCCATGTCTTCGAGGCGCCCCGGGTCAAGGGAGCTTGCCTGCTCGCCCAAGGTGCCGAGCAATTGCTGCACGCCTTCCTGCAACTGGAATTCGTTGATCGGCTCGCCATTGACTTCGGCGATCGGCGGCGTGGCGACGAAACCGCCGATGATCGACTCGACTCCCCAAAGCGCGAATACCGCAACGATCAGGCCGACGATGACCTTGACGATCAGGCCTTGGGAACGGTCCCGGATTTTCTGCAGCATGAAAAGCCTCGGTTCGGCTGGCTCGCGCACAGCCGATCAATCAGGAAAATTGGGTGAGTTCTCTCCGGCACGCTTTAGGCGCACTCAAGCGCACCGATGCGTGCCGGAGAGGACTGTGCAAGGATCAGGATATCGCGTCTTTCAAGGCCTTGCCAGCCTTGAATACAGGCGTCTTCGAGGCTTTGATCTCGATCGTGTCGCCGGTTCGCGGATTGCGGCCCGTGCGCGCGGCTCGCTCGCGAACGGAAAATGTGCCAAAACCGACGAGGGTTACCGAGTCGCCATTGCGCAGCGTTTCCGCGATGGCGCCGAGCGCGGCGTCGACGACTTCGCCAGCGCTTGCCTTGGTTACGCCGGCTTGCTGCGCGGCCGCGTGAATCAGTTCAGATTTGTTCATGCTTGTCCCTTCCATAAGTGGTTAAGAGTGTTGAGAGTGCTAAAAGTGCTAAAAGTTTACGAGCGGTTGAAAGTCGTCCATCGGACCTGTCGTTCAAAGGCACTGTCGTTCAGGTGTACCGTGTTGCGCGTTCGGGGCGTTATATCAATAGCGAGAAAGCCCTGTCAAGCGCTTGCGCGGCGCCACTGCGCCAAATCGCTCGCTGCGCTCCTCTCCTCCTACCCCCTTCTCCTATCCCCTTCTCTTATCCCCGGAGCAATCAAGGTAATGCCGGACGAGTCATGCGAGAACCAGTCGGGGGCAGGTCGCATGCCTCTTTGAGGCCGTCCGACGGCGACCCTGGAGATATCCCACCCCCAGATCGGTGCGCGCCTAGTGCGTGCTGATCGACTTGCCATTGTTGGCATCGTCCTCTTGCTGCTTGTGCTGCTTGTGCTGCTTGCTGTCCTTTTCCTGGTCGGCGAGGCTTTCCGCAGGCAAGGGAGTCGGCTGATGCTGCAAGGCGACCCCGAGCACCTCATCGATCCAGTTCACCGGAACGATATCGAGCTCGGACTTGATATTGTCGGGAATTTCGGTCAGGTCACGCTCGTTTTCCGCCGGGATGACGACGATCCGGGTTCGCGCGCGATGCGCCGCGAGCAGTTTCTCCTTCAGGCCGCCGATGCGAAGCACCTCGCCGCGCAAGGTGATTTCGCCGGTCATGGCGACGTCGGCGCGGACCGGAATCGTCGTCAGCACCGAAACGAGCGCAACGCACATGCCGACTCCGGCGCTTGGCCCGTCCTTCGGCGTGGCGCCTTCGGGAACGTGGATGTGCAAGTCGAGTTTCTCGTGGAAGTCGGGATGCACTCCGAGCGAGGCGGCCCGGGAGCGGACCACGGTCAAGGCTGCCTGGATCGACTCCTGCATGACATCGCCGAGGGAACCGGTCTTGATCGTCTTGCCCTTGCCTTCGACGGCGCTTGCCTCGATGGTGAGCAATTCGCCTCCGGTACGGGTCCACGCCAGGCCGTTGACCTGGCCGATGCGGTTCTCGTCAAGAGGCTTGCTGTGGTCGAATTTCCTCACACCGCAGTATTTCTCGAGCATTTCTGGGCTCACTGCGGTCGCCTGCTCGTTGCGCGACAGGGTGTTCTCCTTGACGACCTTGCGGCAGATCTTGGCGATTTCGCGTTCGAGGCCGCGCACTCCGGCTTCCCGGGTGTAGTTGCGGATCAGCCCGCAAATCGCCTCGCGACCGATTTCAAGCTCGTTGGCTGCGATGCCGTTGTTCCTCTTCTGCTTCGGCACGAGGTAGCGCTCGGCGATCTTGACCTTTTCCTCTTCGGTGTAGCCGGGGATGCGGATCAGTTCCATCCGGTCGAGCAGCGGCTCGGGGATGTCCATCGTGTTCGAAGTGCACACGAACAGCACGTCGGACAGGTCATAGTCGACTTCGAGATAGTGGTCGCTGAAACTGTGGTTCTGCTCGGGGTCGAGCACCTCGAGCAGGGCCGAGGCCGGATCGCCGCGGATGTCCATTCCCATCTTGTCGATTTCGTCGAGCAAGAACAAGGGGTTGCGCACTCCGACCTTGGCGAGCTTCTGTAGCAGCTTGCCTGGCAGCGAGCCGATATAGGTGCGGCGGTGGCCGCGGATCTCCGCCTCGTCGCGAACTCCGCCAAGCGCCATGCGGACAAACTTCCTGTTGGTCGCCCTGGCGATCGACTCGCCAAGCGAGGTCTTGCCGACTCCGGGGGGACCAGTCAGGCAGAGAATCGGACCTTTCAGCTTCTTCACGCGCTTTTGCACGGCGAGATATTCGAGAACGCGCTCCTTCACTTCGTCGAGGCCGTAATGGTCGGCTTCGAGAACGGCCTCGGCCTTGCTCAGGTCGAGCCGCACCTTGCTGCGCTTCTTCCACGGCATCGAGATCATCCAGTCGAGGTAGGTGCGGACCACGGAAGCCTCGGAGGACATCGGCGACATCATCTTCAGTTTTTTCCATTCCGACAGCGCCTTCTTCACGGCGTCCTTGGGCATTCCAGAGCCTTCGATCTTCTGCTTCAGCTCGTCGGCCTCGTTGGGAGCGTTCTCCAGCTCGCCCATTTCCTTCTGGATCGCCTTCATCTGCTCGTTCAGGTAGTACTCGCGCTGGCTTTTCTCCATTTGCTTCTTGACGCGGCCGCGAATGCGCTTTTCCACCTGCAAGACGTCGATTTCGTGCTCGATCAGGCCCATCATGAACTCGATTCGCGCGCGCACTTCGGCGTGTTCGAGCAATTTCTGCTTCTGCGGCAGCTTCAGGCTCATGTGCGAGGCGATCGTGTCGACGAGCCTGCCCGGCGAATCGATGCTCGAAATCGAGTTGATGACTTCGGGGGGGATCTTCTTGCTCAATTGCAGGTACTGGTCGAACTGCGTGAGCAGCGAACGGATCAGCAGGCGCGCCTCTTCCTCGGGCATTTCCTGAACGGGAACGGCCTCGCATTCGGCGCGGTAGTAGTCCTTTTCCAGCGGCCCCTTTTCCAGCAATACATTGACGATTCGCGCGCGATGCAAGCCTTCGACGAGCAGCTTGACGGTGCCATCGGGAAGGCGCACGAGCTGCAGAATCGTCGCCACGGCACCGGTCTCGAACAGGTCTTCCCTGCCAGGATCGTCTTCGGCGGGGTCTCGCTGGGCGACGAGCAGGATCTGCTTGTCCCCTGCCATGGCGACCTCGAGGCCGCGTTGCGAGCGGGCGCGGCCGACGAACAGCGGCTGCACGATTTGCGGGTACACGACGACGTCGCGCAGCGGCAGCAAGGGGTAGCTATCGAGTTTCTCTGGCATCGGTTTCGCCCGTGGTTCGTCTCATTGCCGCGCGAGCGGTCCTGCCTGCGCGTTGCTGCCCGTGCTGCGGTTCATTTGCTCGCTGCCCGCTCGCTCTCGGCCTTGGAAGCGCCGACCTGCTTGATGTTCTCGTACATCAGCAGGGGTTCCGATTCGCCTCGTATCACCGCAGCGTCGATGATGACCTTGCTGACGTTGTCCATCGAGGGGATGCGGTACATGATGTCGAGCAATACCGACTCCATGATCGAGCGCAGCCCCCTGGCGCCGGTCTTGCGCTGCTGGGCCTTCTCGGCGATGGCGCCGAGGGCGTCGTCGCGGAACTGGATCTCCGCTGCGTCCATGGCGAATAGCTGCTCGTACTGCCTCGTCAGCGAGTTTTTCGGCTCGCGGATGATCCGCACCAGGGCATCGAGGTCGAGCTCCGGGGCGTGCCCGTATCGCTGGACAACGTGAGATGGGAAGTGACGGGCCGGGTCTCGACGATCAAGAGCGAAGTTATCAACCTGGGCGAGGCGCCCGAGTTCTTCCTCGGATGGGGCTCGATTCTGGGTCAGTGGGTGCGAGTCGGCTATCCGATCGTGTCGCTGTGGGGCGAAGCGGTATCGAACCCTGACGCGATTGCGGATCCGATCATCGAGGACGACCACTATTATGGGCCCATCTACCCGACGCACATTCTGAGCGCCACCACCTCGATCAACCTTTTCCAGCGCCCCACCCTCTACGCGCTCGGCGAGTTCCACGGCGGCCAGTACCAGTTCAACATCATGCCGTGGCAGCAGGTGCGACGCGGACTCTGGCCGGAGTGCAACGACCTGGGCCTGGACGACCCGGACAATGCTTCTGCCTAGTGCGCGGCTCCGGGGATCTGGCGCGCGCGATGCCAGCTGCCCACGCCGAATTTCGACTTCTGGATGCGGCCGTCGGACTTCTTCAAGCTCCGCACGATGTCGGCCTCTCTGCTGAT
>RKSA01000101.1 GCA_007571115.1 Gammaproteobacteria bacterium | reverse complement strand
TGCTCGAGTCGCGCCACTATCTGCCGATCGAGATCGACGACGACTTCTCCTCCCTCGCCTTCGACAATTTCATCGACGTGCTCGACAGCGACCACCTGTACTTTCTTCGCGAGGACATCGACTATCTGAGTCGCTGGCGCTACAACATCGACGATCACCTCCACGAAGGCAGCCTTGCGCCAGGCTACGAAATCTACAATCTGTACTACAAGCGCCTGCTCGAACGCCTGGTCCACAACATCGACCAGATCGAAAACCGCATTCCCGAGATGGATTTCACCATCGACGAGCATCTCGTCATCGACCGCGAGGAAGCGCCCTACGCCGAAACCGTTCCCGAACTCGACGAAATCTGGCGGCTGCGCGCCAAGAACAGCGTGCTGAACCTGAGAATCGCCGGCGACAGCAACGAGGAAATTCGCGAAAAGCTTTCCAAGCGCTACCGGGAGCGGCTGCGCCGCGTCCTGCAAACCAATTCCAAGGACGTCTTCCAGAGCTTCCTCACCACCGTGGCGAGAGTCTCCGACCCGCACACCGCCTACTACTCGCCCCAGGACTCGGAAACCTTCAACATGGGCCTGTCGCTGTCCTTGCAGGGGATCGGCGCCTCGCTGACCACCGAAGGCGAGCATACCGTCATCGCAGCCCTGATCAAGGGCGGCCCCGCCGAACGGAGCAAGCAGCTCCAGGCTGGAGACCGCATCATCGGCATCGGCCAGGGGCCTGCGGGAGAGATCCAGGACGTCGTCGGAATGCGCCTTGACGACGTGGTCGCGCAGATCCGCGGCGAAAAGGACACCGTAGTGCGCCTCAACGTGATTCCCGCCAATGCCGTCAACGAGACGGTGGCGACGGTCGTCAGCATTACCCGGGACATGGTTCGCCTCGAAGACCAGTCGGCCTGGGCTGAAACGATCACGATCCCCCATCCCGGTGGCGAAGGCAGCGGCTACCAGGTTGGAATCATCCACCTGCCGACGTTCTATTTCGATTTCGAGGCCGCCGCGCGGGGCGAGGAAGATTTCAAGAGCACGACTCGCGATGTTCGCGTCCTGCTCGAGGAACTCAAGGCCGAGCCCGTCGATGCAATCCTCGTCGATTTGCGCAACAACGGCGGAGGCAGTCTCGGCGAAGCCAACCAGCTCGTGGGGCTGTTCATCGAAACCGGCGCCACGGTGCAGGTGCGCTATTCGGGGCTCGGCAACGGCTACACGAGAGCCTTTGGCGACAACGATCCCGAAGTTGCCTGGGAGGGTCCGCTGGCGGTGCTGGTGAACCGCAACAGCGCCTCGGCTTCGGAAATTTTTGCTGGCGCGATCCAGGATTACCAGCGCGGCCTCGTGCTCGGCGGCCAGACCTTCGGCAAGGGCACGGTGCAGGAAATCGTTCCCATGGGGTACGGTCAGGCAAAATTGACCCGTTCGAAGTTCTATCGCGTTTCCGGGGCGAGCACCCAGCATCGCGGCATCATTCCTGACATCCTCTTCCCCGACATGTTCCAGGCCTACGACCATGTCGGCGAAAGCAGCCTCGATGGCGCCCTGCCCTGGGATACCGTCAGGCCCGTCGAATATCGCGCCTACCAGCCGATTCGCGAATTCCTTCCCGCCCTGCGAGAGCTCCACGACGAGCGCGCCTTGAAGTCCCCCGAGCTGATCTACCTCAACGACCAGATCGCCTTCACCAAGTTGCAGCAGCAGCGCCGGGCCTGGCCACTGAACGAGACGCGCTTGAAAGCCGAAATGGAAGCCGAAAGGCTGCTCAAGATCGAGCTGGAGAACATGCGCAGATTCCTCAAGGGCCTGCCCTTGCTCGATGTTCTCGAAGAAGATGCTGCCGATGGCAATGTCGCAACGGTCGAGGCATCGCCTGAAGAGCCAGAGCCGGCTCCTGAAAGCGAAACCGAGGCCACAGCGCCCCGGCAGGAGCTGCTAGCGAACGATGCGGGCGAGAGCCAAGCGACAGCGACCGGGCAGGAGTCGGCGGTGAACGATGCAAGCGAAAGCGAAACAGGGCAGGAAATCGCAGCAAGCGACGCAAGCGATGACCCGGTCGAGGCAGAAGGCGACGAGGACGAAGCGCTCGACGCCCTGCTCGAAGAGAGCGCCCGGGTGCTTGCCGACTACATGCATCTCAGCGACGAGCGACAGCTCAGCGCAGCGCGGCCATGATTGTCGCCATGGGTCATGATTTTGGCGAAGGGGGAGAGATTCGAACTCTCGGAGGGCTCTCACCCTCGCTGGTTTTCAAGACCAGTGCATTCAACCGCTCTGCCACCCCTCCAATCCGGCCCGGAATCTTACTACAATCGCCGAACCCAGCAAACAGCCGAAGTTGCCGTTTGGCCCAGGCGCCTTGAACTTCCATGAGCGAAATCAGCCCGCCATCGCCGGACATGCCCCCTGCCCGCCTGGTCCAGGCCCTGCGCCGCATCATGCGGCCCATGCTGCGGCTGCTGATTTCGCAGCAGTTCACGTATCCGCTGCTGACGCGGATTCTCAAGTCGATGTACGTGGAAGTCGCGGTCAAGGACTTCTCGCTCGGCGATGCGCCATTGTCGGACAGCCGCATCAACCTGCTGACCGGAGTCCATCGCAAGGAAATCAAGCGCCTGCGCAATGATCCTGTAGCGATTGCCGAACCCGTCGCGGCAGCATCCCTCGGCGCTAGGCTCGTCGCCGAATGGCTCGGCTCGGAGCGCTACAGCGAAGCCGGAGGCCCGAGGCGCCTGCCCGTGCGAACGATAGATCCCGAGCAGCCCGGCTTCGATTCCCTCGTCGCCGACGTGTTCCGCCAGGACATCCGCCCCCGGGTCATCCTCGACGAATGGCTGCAGCTCGGAGTCGCGAGGATCGAGAACGACCACGTGGTCCTCAATAGCGGCGCATTCACTCCCGACCGGGGATTTGACGAAAAAGTGTTCTTTTTTGGCAAGAATGTATGCGACCATATCGCTGCTGGTGCGGCCAACCTCGGCAGCAGCAAGCCACCCCATTTCGATCGTGGCGTCTACCATGACCAGCTCAGCGAAGAATCGATCAGGGAATTGCAGGATCTGGCCAGGGAATTGGGGATGCAGGCCTTGACGCGGATGAACCGCCGCGCCTACGAGCTGCGCAAGGCCGATGCGTCACAAAGCGCTGTATCGCAAAGCGACGCAGCGCAAGAGGGTGCATCGCAAAAAGGTGCATCGCAAAAAGGCGCAGCGCAAAAAAAGCCCAGGCACCGAATTCATTTTGGCGTCTTCCATTACACTGCCCCACACGAGGGCGACTCGCAACCCGGAGAAGAACACTGATGGCAAAGCTCTCGAATCTGCAAAAATGGCTCCTGGCATGGCTGCTGCTCGTGATCGCGGCATTGCAGGCGGGCAGCTCCGGAATCGTCAGGTTCGGCGCCGGCGAAGAGCAAGGCAGCGGCTTTGGCGGCACGGGAATGCGGCCCCTGTTTGGCCATTTCGAAGGCGCCGATGGCGACGCTGGCATCGAAGAAGTGCGCATCAGCCCCGAGCCGAACGCCGTGCCAGTTCTTGGGAAACTCGCTGAAGACGCGATCAGGCGCCTGCCCGAGCCCCTCGTCGTGCAGCCGCCGGTGGCCATCGTCACTGCGCCGAGGCTCAAGTCGGATGATCGCGCCCAGCTCTCGATCACTGATTTTATCGAAGAGCAATTGCAAAGAGATACAGTCATCTACCAACGAATTCTCGAAAGTGCAACAGCATCGCATCTCGCCGGTACGGAGCTTGCCCGGTCGCCTGCCCTGGCCATCGAGCCGATCGCCGCTGCTGACCGAAAGCCTGCGGTTGTCATTGCCGAATCGTCAGCATCAGGCGAACCGGTCGCAGCAGGCGCGGCCCGAGAGCAAGCTCCACTCGCACTCGCCTTCCAGGATGTCGCCCACGACATCGCCCAAGCCACCAGCATCGAACCTGCGGCAACCGCCAAAGCCCAGCAAGAAGTGCAGCAACAACAGGAAGCGCGACAACAAGAAGTGGAACAGCAAGCGCAACAGGCTGCGCGACTGCTGGCAGCAACTCAGGCGCTCCCCACGTCCCTCATGCCATCTGGCGAAATCGACGGCGATGCTTCGTTCCCAGCAGCCCTGATCGCTGCACGCATCGACGAGGAACTCTCCGGAAGCACCGAAATAGATGAGGATTTCGCCGAAACCGCTCCCGCCGAGGCGCAGATCACCCTGGCCGAACTCGCCAGCTATCTCGTCAGCAACAGCGGCAACAGCATTGCTGGCGAAAACCCCAGCAACGCCATCGGCGAAACCGCGCTCGCGCCGACCACGATGCAACGCCCGCAGCAGCTTCGCCGCCCCGCCCTGCCCCGGTGCAAAGAGGCCGAATGATCCAGCGCCCACCGATTCTGCCACCACGAGTGCGACCGATGCAGTTCTGAACCACCGAGCCACCGTCGGCCTCACCAGGAATATTCGAGGAACCCCCGCAGGGAGAAGACCGTCACCGAACCGTACCGGTTCGCAGTGAAGTCTCGCCGGTTACCGGTAACCAGCAACGACACGATATTCCTGAACGATGCCGCTGCTGAGCGCGACCCGGTGATTTCGTGCAACTTCCTCGACGACGCGAGCGCATACGCCACCGCTCGCTGCGCGCTGCCGACACTAGAACATTGCAGTCAATCACTACCCTCATGCCGTTTCGTTACGGCGGGAGCGACGCGCTTCGGCGATGTCGGCGATTGCCTGTTGCATGATCTTACCTTCAGAGCGACTCTCATCTTCGGCTGTGCGTTCCATGGCTCCGAGGGCCGCTGCAATGCGATCTGCCGCGATGCGTCGATCCACAAGCTCCTTAGGCCGCAGCAGGATGCCGTTATCGACTACGGAAGCTTCCATGATGTCACCTTCGCGCAAGCCGAAGCCTTTGCGGAGCTTCGCGGGGATGGTGACTTGAAATTTCTGTTTGACCGTGACGAATGACATGTGAACCCTACCAAGCAAAAAAGTTGAAATTTCCTACTTTCTAGCAAAGAATCGACTTTCGTGCAAGCATGCTGGCCTCACTCCCGGCATTGGTGAAGCCATGCCTCACCAGGAATAGCTGAGCTGCGCTTGCACGGTGTAGTCGGCGCTGTCGTCGGTGAAGCCTCGTCCGGCGAGGGTGGTCAAGGTCCAGCGAGGAGTCAGGCGCAGGCTGACGTAGGGGTGGATTTCGTGGGTTTCCTCGGCAAAATGCGCGGGCCTGCCGCGATAGTCGTAGAAGGCGCCGATGCTCGCGCGGTCGGAAAGCTGCCTGGCGAGCCCCAGTTGCGCGAAGCTGTTGTCGCGTAGCCCGGGGAACAATTCGCTGCCGCCGCGAACATTGCGGCCGAGGGTGGCAAACCACGTCGTTGCGCCATAGGCTTGGGAGAAATCGGCCTGCACGCTGTAATCGAGCTTGCCGGTGCCGAGTCCGCGCTCCTCGTCTGCCAAGGGAAGCTTGACGTCGAGTCGCAAGTCGATGAAAGGCGCCCAATCGGCGAATGGCGCCAGAGCGTAGCTGACTCCTCCAATCACGTCGCCAACGCCGACCTCGGTGGTCACTTCGGAGCCCACTACTGCCCTCGTGATCTCGCCGATGTTGACGAGCACGTTGCCGACTCCGGTCACAGAAAGCCCCGCAGCCCAGACGTGGAAGCCCCAGCGTTGGCCCTGCCATTGGTAGCCGACGGGGAAATGCCTGATGGTCGTGTCGGAATGCCCACCGAACCTGCCCTGGGCGTAATAGCCGCCGAGGTAGACGCTCTGGAC
>RKSA01000114.1 GCA_007571115.1 Gammaproteobacteria bacterium | reverse complement strand
GCTTCGGGAGGCACCATGGAACGAACCGACAAGACCGCCAGGCAGCTCTATCTCGAGATCAAGGCGAATCCGCGCCCCCGCTTCGGTTTCGGCGAGAAGGCGATCCTGGTCAACGTGGACTTGCAAAAGGCCTACACGCGGCCTGACCTGTTCGTCACGGCCTACGAAACCGATCCCCGGCAGAAGGAATACGTCAATCGCCTGAGCGCGGGCTTTCGCCGGGCCGGCTGGCCGGTGGTCTGGACCTATGTCGCGTACATGGAGTCGGGCGAGGATTGCGGAATCTGGGGAACTCGCACCAATACCCCTGATTCCCTGCAGAACATCAAGCACGGTTCGGTTCGCGCCGAGTTCGACGACTGCCTCGAGATCGACCGGGTCCGCGACGTGATCTACTGCAAGAAAATGCCTTCGGCGTTCTTCGAAACGCAATTGCAGTCGCTTTGCGCTTGGCATCGGGTCGATACCGTGGTGCTGACCGGCGGCTCGACTTCGGGCTGCATCCGCGCCAGCGCGGTGGAGGCGCTTTCGAGGGGCTACCGCACCATCGTCCCCGAAGAATGCGTCGCCGACAAGCACGAAAGCGTGCATTTCTCCAATCTCATGGATCTCGCGCTCAAGTACGCCGATGTCTTGCCCGTCACCGAAGTGCTCGACTGGATCGGCGGCCTGCCAGCAGCGAATTGAACGAGTCAGAGAGACACATGCGAGCCGACCTCGAACTGTACGATTACTGGCCGTACCGCGGCCGGCCGCAGATCGTCTGGCCCGGAGGCGCCAGGCTGGCGTTCTGGGTCGCGCCGAACATCGAGTTCTACGAGCTCGACCCGCCGCAGAACCCGCAGCGCAAGCCCTGGCCGCGACCGTATCCCGACGTCGGCGGCTACTCGATCCGCGACTACGGCAATCGCGTCGGTCACGAGCGGCAGATGCGGCTGCTCGACCGCTACGGCATTCGCGGTTCGGTGTCGCTTTCGGCGGCACTTTGCGAGCACCATCCCGAAATCATCGCCGCCTGCGCCGAGCGCGGCTGGGAATTCTTCAGCCACGGCATTTACAACACCCGTTACACCTATGGCATGTCCGAGCAGCAAGAGCGCGAGATGATCCTCGATTCGATCGACACCATCGAAAGACACACTGGCCAGCGGCCGGTCGGCTATCTCGCTCCCGCGCTGTCGCATTCGGAGCACACCCTCGATCTGTTTGCCGAAGCGGGCGGCGTCTACACCTGTGACCTGTTCCATGACGACCAGCCAACGCCGGTGCGAGTTCGCGGCGGGCAGCGTTTCATCTCGATTCCGTATTCTCTGGAGATGAACGACACCATCGCCTACGTCGTCAACCGCATCGAGCCTCGCCGCTACGGCCAGATGCTGTGCGACAATTTCGACCGTCTCTACCAGGAAGGCGCAACGAGCGGCACGGTGATGTGCATCCCCACCCACAACTACCAGGTGAGCTGCCCGCACCGGCTCCGTGCCTTCGAGCAGGCGCTCGAATACATCACCGGCCATTCGGGAGTCTGGCTTGCCACCGGCCGCGAGATCGCCGAGCATTTCCTCGCCAACTATTACGACGTCGCGCACGCCGCTGCAAAGTCGCACATCGCCCGCGAACGAGGTGGCAGCCATGGCGCTTGACGCGGAATTCCTGCGCTACCCGCAGCGGCGCCACGGCATGGACCACGACCGTTACCAATGGTCGCAGTTGCACGAACGCCGGCCGCTGGTCTGGCCCGGCGGTGCGCGGCTGGCGCTTTGGCTCAATGTCTGCGTGCAGTTCTTCCCGCTCGACCAGAGCGGCAAGCCTTTCGCGCCTCCCGGCGGAATGACGATGCCCTATCCCGACCTGCGCCATTTCAGCTTGCGCGACTACGGCAACCGCGTCGGCATCTTCCGCCTCTTCGAGGCCTTCGACCGCTTCCGCATCAGGCCGAGTTTCGCCGTGAACGGCGCCATGGTCGAACGCGCTCCGCAGCTCATCGCGATATTGCGCGAGCGTGGCGACGAGATCGTCGCCCACGGCTGGAACATGGACTGCCTGCATCATGCCGGCCTGGCACGCAGCGAGGAAGCCGAATGGATGCAACGCACTCTCGACAGCCTGCGCGATGCGACTGGCCAGCAAGTCACCGGCTGGCTCAGCCCGGCGCGCAACGAAAGCCCGCGCACCCCCGATCTGCTCGCCGAGCACGGCGTACACTGGTTCGCCGACTGGGTCAACGACGACCTGCCCTACCGTTTCCACACCGAGGCGGGCGACCTATGGACGATGCCCTTGCCGAACGAACTCGAGGATCGCTTCGTCATCATGCACAACCTGCATTCCGAGCGATCATGGATGGAACAGGTCTGCGACGCCTGCGACTTCCTGCTCAAGGAAGCCGAGGCCAGCGGCGGCGGCCGGATCCTCTCGCTGAACCTTCACCCCTGGCTGCTTGGCCAGCCCCACCGCATCACCTGGCTCGAGCGCACACTCGAGCACATCACCTCCCAACCCGGAGTCTGGCCCGCAACACCACAACAGATCCTCGCAGCCTGTGCCGCCTGAGCACCGCGCCAGCGCGGTGTGGCACATTCTTCCGTGCCTGACATGCAAACGATCATCTCGCTTCCCGCGCCCGCAAGCGCTCGACGGCACGGCAAGCCAATCGGAATGCCGTTGTGTTCGTGCGTCAGCGCACCACCATGTATATACTGCATCGTCGATTGGAATTAGCATGAAGGGAACCTCCCATTGACGACATCGATGCTCGATCAAACGCCGGATGCGGGTCTGGCCATGGGCGAAACTGCCGAATCCGGCAAGGTTCGGCCCGAAGTCTCGTGCAGCCGACAGATGCCGCTCAGCCGACAAGAGGAGCGACCGACCATCTACGCTGACCGGGTCGGAGAGTGGTGCGTCGGTCAAGCGTCCGGCCAGTGGCGCAAGGCTCACGGAATCTTTCTCACGCCAGTGCCGGTCGCCGATTTCATGGCTGGGCAGATCGTTGCAACCGGGCGGAATATCCGCGTTCTCGATCCTGCTGCCGGTGCCGGCATCCTTTGTTGCGCGACCGTCGAGGTCTTGCTGGCGCGTCACCCCAAGCCCGAAGTGATCGAACTCGTTGCCTACGAGCTGGACGGCGACCTGGCCCTGTCATTGCGGACCGTCCTCGACTATCTCGCCCGTTGGTGCCAGGAGCGGCATGGAACGGTCGTCAATACGCGGATCGAAGTCGCGGATTTCATTTTGGCAAACGGCACCGCGATGCGGCAAGATGAACTGTTTTCCTCCCGTACACAGGCAAGCGAGTTCGATGCCGTCATCGCCAATCCGCCGTACTTCAAGATCGGCAAGCATGATCCGTGCACGATGGCGGTTCCCGATGTAGTTCACGGCCAGCCCAACATCTACACGCTCTTCATGGCGGTAAGCGCGGCATTGCTTCGATCAGGCGGGCGCCTTGTCTTCATCACGCCGCGCAGCTATGCCTCCGGTCCCTGCTTCCTGCGTTTTCGCGCGCTGTTCTTCGACATGATCCGGCCAGCCAAGGTTCATGTGTTCGGTTCCCGGCGCGATGCATTTGGCCGGGATGACGTGCTGCAGGAAAACATCATCCTGTCCGGCATCCGGCACGACCGTTGGCGCGACAACGCAGTCCGCGTGAATCTCGGCATATCGTCCAGCTCTGGAGTGGCAGGCATCGACGATGCGGAAAGCCACGAGCTTCCCGTGGGCGATGTCCTTGATCTCGGTTCCGTGAATAAAGTTCTGCGGCTGCCAATTCGTGGCGATGACGATGATGCGCTGAAGCTGGTCGATTCATGGCCAAATAGCTTGCATGGTCTTGGCTTGAACATTTCGACCGGCCCCGTCGTGCCGTTCCGCGCAGCCCATCTCGTTGCCCAGGCGGGCCAGGTCCCTTCGAGCCATGCGCCGTTGCTCTGGATGAATCATGTTCGTGCCATGCGGGCGACTTGGCCGCTGCACCGCCACAAGCCTGAATACATCCGGCGCGAGGGCGCCACAATGTTGCTCGTCCCGAACCGCAACTACGTGCTGCTGCGCCGCTTCAGTGCCAAGAAGCAAGCCCGGCGGCTGATGGCTGCGCCATGGATCGCCGAAGATGCTTCGGTCATCGACATCGGGCTGGAAAATCATCTCAACTACGTGCACCGGCCCGGCGGCACGCTCTCGATCGATGAGGCCTGGGGGCTTGCCGCGCTCTACAACAGCCGCCTTGTAGACACCTGGTTCCGAGCGATCAACGGCAATACCCAGGTGAGCGCAACGGAGTTGCGATCCATGCCGCTCCCTAGCCACGAGGAGATTGTCATTCTGGGGCGATGCGTAAAGCGCCTCGCAGATCCCCTCTCCGGGTTGGACGCACTCGTGTCAAGCGTGATCGCCTCTCCGGCACGGAAGGAGGCTGCACTTGGCTGACGTCGAAGAAGCCCAGCAAATCCTGGCAGCCCTGGGAATGCCAGCCGCGCAATGCAACCGAATGGCAGGCATGACGCTGCGCCCCGGACCACATGATTCACTATGATGGCGAGCGGTTTCTTGGTCCGAAGCCTGCATCTTGAAACTGGGCTGGGACAGATCCTCGCAGCCTGTGCCGCCTGAGCACCGCGCCAGCGCGGTGTGGGTCACACCATCTTGGTTGCGCCGAGGAATGCTACGCTGGCGATGCCGATCCAGTAGATGTAGGCGAGGCGCTTGCCGAAGCGCAGCGATTTTTCCAGCTTGCTTTCTGCCTGCGGGTCGGGGCCGGCGGCGAGCACCCGGAACAGTTTGGTCCATTCGCGCATGATGTAGCGCAATTGCAGGCCGATGATGAGCAGCAGGCCGAAGATCAGCACCTTGAGCGAAAACCATTTCTGCATCGTGCCGGCGTTGAACGGCCCGTAGCCGAGCAGGGAAAGGATCGAAGTGGCGAGCAAGGCCGGGATCACGACATAGCGGATCCGTTCGTCCCAGATCGTCAAGGCGATCCCCCGGTCGGTTTCGCGATAGACGAAAGCGGCCCAGCAAAGCGCCAGCCAGCCCGCGAACAGCAGCCACATCAGCCATAGCCAGGCGCCGCCGTATGGCTGCACTCCCCAGAGGTGGCCCATGTGCAGGCCCAAGGGCAGCAGCAGGATGATTCCCGTTCGCGCCAGAATGTCGATCCGGTAGGCGGTTTCCATGTGCCGCCGCCGCTCTTCCATGCTCAATTGGCGGTTGACCACGTGCCGCGAGGTCTGGAACACGCCCCATTCGCCGCCGAGCCAGTAGACCATGGCAAGGATGTGCAGCCAGCGTAGCACTGCGAGTTCTGTGATGAGCATTTCGCTTCCCCCGTCCTTTGTCAGTGATCGGTAGTCAGTGGGCCGGAGACTTTGTCGCCTGGCCAGGTTCGAAGTCGTGCCTGATCTGGGTCAGCGCCACCAGCGCGACCACGATCAGTGCGGCGAAAATCATGAAGGGCAGTTGATAGCTGCCGGTAGCGTCGTAAATCACTCCGGTGAGCCAGATGCCGAGGCCGCCGCCACTGGCGTCGAGCACGGTGATCGTGCCAAGAATCTTGCCAGCGTCGCGAGTGCCGAAGGTGTTCATCACCGTCAACTGGATCATCGTGTACACGCCACCCCAGCCGAGGCCGAAGGCGGTCACCGCGATCCAGATCAGCCTGACTTCCATGCCGATCAGGATCATCGAGCCGAGCAGCATGACGAGGATATTGCCGAAGAACACCTTGCGCTTGTCGAAATGGTCGGCAGCCAGGCCGAACACGAATTT
>RKSA01000233.1 GCA_007571115.1 Gammaproteobacteria bacterium | reverse complement strand
CAATTCGTGATTTTCCTGATTATCGGCTATCTGCCTTGGTTCGCCTGCGCCGAGGCCGTCTCCAGGGCGCCGAGCATGTTGCTGGAAAAGGCGCCATTGATTACCAAGGTCGTCTTTCCGATCGAGATCGTGCCGATGGCGGGAACCCTGGCTTCGTACATGACCCATGGCATCGGCTTCGGCCTGATGCTCGCGTACATGGCCTTCACCGGCCACCTTTCCTGGCCCTGGCTGCTATTGCCACTGGTATTCGCCTTGCAGTTGCTGTTTGCCCTGGGGCTCGTCGCGGTGCTTTCGGCGCTTTGCGTGTTCCTGCGCGATCTGCAGCAGCTCGTGAGCCTGGCGGTGACGCTCTGGTTCTTTCTCACGCCGATCATCTACCCGGTGACGATGATCGAAAACGAGGCCTTGCGCGAATGGTTCCTGTTCAACCCCATGCATAGCTTCATCAACCTGTATCGCGAAATCATCCTGCTCGGCAGCTTCTCACCGCTGCAACTCGCCATCGCCGCCGGCTCGGCGCTGCTTTCCTGGCTGCTCGGCGGCTGGCTGTTCATGCGCATCAAGCACGCTTTCGGGGATGTTCTGTAGCCATGGCCGACTCGCGCCCTCGCATCGTCGTCAGGAACCTGCACAAGCAGTTCAAGATCTACGAGCGGCCCCAGGACCGGCTCGCGGAACTCGTTCTGCGCCGGCCGCGCCACCGGCTGTTCCACGTGCTGAACGACATTTCCTTCGCCGTCGCCAGCGGCCAGAGCCTCGGCATCGTCGGCAACAACGGTGCAGGCAAGTCGACCTTGCTGAAACTGCTCGTCGGCACCTTGCAGCCGACCTCGGGGGAGATCGCGATCAACGGCCAGGTCGCGGCGCTGCTCGAGCTCGGCGCCGGGTTTCATCACGACTTCACCGGGCGCAGGAACATCTTTCTCAACGCCTCGCTGCTCGGCGTTCCCGCCGACGACATCCGCGAACTCGAAAACGACATCATCGAGTTTTCCGAACTCGGCGACTTCATCGACCGGCCAGTGCGGACCTACTCGTCGGGGATGTTCGTTCGCCTGGCGTTTTCCATCGCCACGATGGCAAGGCCCGACATCCTCGTGATCGACGAGGCGCTGTCCGTGGGAGACATGGCCTTCCAGCGCAAATGCGTGCAACGCATGCAGGACTTCCGCGCCCAGCGCAAGACCATGGTGTTTTGCAGCCACTCGATGTTCCATGTGCAGGAGCTATGCGACAACGCGATCTGGCTCGACAAGGGCGAACTGCGCGAATCCGGCGCGAGCGACAAGGTCGTCGGAGACTACGAGGATTTCTGCAACAACGCGAAATCCTACAACACGATCCGCAACGACGTGCCCAAGGAGGCCGAAGCCGGAAGCGAAACCGTCACGACCCAGGATTGCCGAATCAACTCGCTGGCGATCGAGGATCTCGACGGCAACGAGCTCTCGACCCTGCTGCCCTTGCAGGACGTGGTGCTGCGCATGGAAGTCGAAGCGCTTCGCGACGACGTGCAGGGCCATTTCGGCTTCGCCTTCATGCGTTCGGCCGAAGAGCCGGTCGCCTCCTTCCTCACCGTCAACGAGGAAAACTTCCGCAGTGACACCTACCGCCGGGGCGAAATCATCAAGGTCAGCCTGACCGTGCGCAATCTGGCCATGCGCGTCGGCAGCTTTTTCGTCGTTGGCGGCTTGTGCGACGAAACCGGTCTGCTCTGGTACGAAACGCGCTTCAGCGCCTTGTTGACGGTGGCTGCGAGCAAGGGGGTCGGGCCATTGGTCATGCCGGCCGAGTGGACGATCGAGACCAGCGACTGACTAGCGAAACAGCAAATCGCGTTCGGCGACCCGGGCAGGGGCGGTATCGGGCAATCTGCCGTGGGGGTTGACGTGATGGATGATCGGCTCGTTGCTGAAGCCGCGCACTTCGAGGATCTCCATATATCCGTGGCTGACCAGGTCGGGATTGTGGAACTCGTCTTCGGCTTCGAGCCTCGCGATGGTCTCCGCGTCTGGCTCGAGCTTCGGATAGACGAACAGGGTATAGATGTTCGAAGTGTTGGTTCCCACCCAGGGCGCCAGTTCCTGCAACTCCTCGAGAGGAACGATCTGGCCGATTTCCGCCATGTTGCTGATGTCCTCGCGTTCACGCCAGGCGATGATGTTTTCGATCGTTTCCGGGGTCAGGCCGGGCAGCAGGCGCATCGCCTCCCGGGTCGCGAGGTTGAGGTTGATGCGCCGGCCATTGCCATGGATCGTGAACGCGGCTTCAAGGTTGACGCCTTCGAGCAATTCGTCAAAACCCCGAATCAGCGACACTTCCTCGACGCTGTCGAGTTCGGGGCTGTTGCGTGGCGAGTAGCCTGGCTCGAGGTTTTGGTAATGGCCGGACTCGGCGCCGCCAAGCGCTTCGAGGTCGTTGAGATCGGTCCAGTCGGTCCAGGCCGCGAGCAGGTCCTGGACTTGCTGCGGGTCGGCCTCGATGCCGCCCAGCCAGTGCGTGAGCAGGGCTTGCATGTCCTGGCGATTGATTCGATTCAGGTTGATCTTGCCGGCATGATCGTAGATGCGCACGACGAGGTTGTCAGCGACAGGGTAGTGCAATTGCAGGGCCTGGCCGTTGAACCGGTACGCGGGCGTGAGAATCTCGCCGTTCTCGGCGAGTTCAAGAGGCACCCCCAGCGGCAGATCCATGCGTTCGAGCATGAGTTCCATCTCCGCGTGGTTGACGGCGCCCATCACTTCCGCCCAGGCGAGGGTCGCGGAGCGGTTGTTGGCGGCCGTCGCCGCGACGAGCCTGGTGCGATAGGCCATGGCCGTCACCAGCACGGTCAGTAGCACCGCAGTCCATAGGACGATGATGAGGACCGCGCCGCGCTGGCGTTGCGCGCTCGTCATGGCATGATCCGCAAGCCGCCACTGGGCTGGATCGAGCGATGCCGGCTGTTGCGGATTCGCGCGACGATTTCCAGCGCTGGCCGCTCGCCGTCGAGGGCCTCGAACACGATGTGGACCGCCAGGGGCAGCGCCAGTTGCTCGTCGCCATGCCATTCGCCCGTCCACTGCCTGCTTTCGTCGAGCTCGGTGTGCAGGTACTGGAAGCGTGCCTGGTAACCGGGCAAAAGCAGCGACGGCTGCGCGTCCTCGAGTCTTGGCTCGGGGTTGTCGGCAAAAGCCTGGGCGAGGCGCAAGGTCACGCCCTGCTGCGGCTCGTTTTCCAGCCGCCAGGCCGAAAGGCCGGGCTGGCGCTGAGGCGAAACCGTTGACACCCAGCTCAGGGAATCGTCCTCGCCACGGAAATGGATCAGCCGCGTCAACGATTCGGCATCGAGCCAGGAATGCGGGAAAGCGCCTTGCAAGGCGCGCTCGATCTGCAACAGGGCGAGTGCCTCGTCGAGCTTGCGCTCGAGTTGCCCGGAGTCGCGATTCCAGTCCGAGGCGACCAGAAAGACCGCCGAGGAAAGCAAGCCCAGCAAGGCGGCGCTGAGCCCCAGCGCGAGCAAGACCTCGATCAGGGTAAAACCGGCATTGGCGTGGGCTCGTCGCATGATGACGCACTAGCGTGGCAGGCTGAGCCGGACCCAACGCGTGCCATGCACGCTCTGGCCGCGTTCGGGGTCGTGGATTTCGAAGCTCTCCAGCGCCTGGGTCGAGCCTGCGGTCTTGCGCGGCGGAGCTTCGAGCAGCTCGCCGGCGCGGATTTCGAAGCGCTCGCCTTGCAAGACCGGCGCGACCTCGTTGTAATCGTTTTCGAGCAAGGCAAAATTGACCGTGGCGCGCAACTGCGCTGCCTCGTGCAGGCTGTCGTTCGCGCGCAAGGACAATTGCTTGCTCGAACCAAGCAAGGTGAACAGCCCGCCAAGCACGAAGCCGGTGATCGTCATCGCCACGATCACTTCGAGCAGGGTGAAGCCTCGTTCTCTGACTGGCGCCGTGCCGGCGCTACCCCCCACCGGCGCACCTGCGGGCTTGCGCCCTTGCCTTGCCAACTCCCCCTCAAGGGAGGAGTGACGCGGTGGCTTCGTTCGGGGCTTCCTGGGATGGTTCATGGGGGGGCTTGGTCGTCGAAAGCGGTTTCCATGCGGCCGCTGACAGGGTCGATGCTGATGCTTGCCGAGCGGTCGCCCTGGGACAGCAGCAAGGTGCCGCCGGTGCTGCCGCCTTCGGGGAAGAAGGTGATTTCCAATGGCGCCGATACCGGGGTCAGCGCTCCGGTGCTGTCCTTAAAGTGCATTTCCAGGTCGCTGGCGCGATAGACTCCCGCGCTGAATGCCGGAGGGTGGTAGTCGAGGTCCGGCTCTGTTAACTCGGGGATGAAGCTGATCGTGGCGGGGTTGCCCGTAACCACCGCGTTGCGGCGAGCATGATTGAGCAGGCTGGCCGCGCTGCGAACTTCCATCTGGAAGCCGCGGCCGCCGATATCGCCGAGCCGGGGCACGAGCAGGGCGCTTCCCAGGGCGATGATCGACAGCACCAGCAGGACTTCGAGCAAGGTGAAGCCGTCTTGCCCGGCTCTATTCGCGACCGATGTCGGCATCATTGCCCTCGCCGCCTTGCTCGCCGTCGGCACCAAGCGAATAGAGCTGGAAATCGCTGCCATCGGCCTCGTATACATAGGGATTGTCCCAAGGGTCGTTGGGCAGTTGCGCACCACGCAGGTACGGGCCATTCCACGCGGCGCGATCCGAGTCGTTCTCGATCAGCCCGTCGAGGGAGTCGGGGTAGCGGCCGACGTCGAGGCGATACATGTCGAGCGCGGCCGACAGGGTCGCGATTTCCACCGTGGCGGCGTCGCGCATGGCGCCGGCTTGCTGGTTGAAGATGTTCGGCGCGACGAGCACTGCGAGCATGGCGATGATCGCCATCACCACCAGAATCTCGATCAGGGTGAATCCTGAAGATTGCATTCGCGGATTTGCTGGGTTCATGAGGGTTGCTCCTGGTGGCGACTCAGATTCCCGCCTCTTCGAACAGTTGCACGACGAGTTCGAAGCGGTCGAGGATGTCGGAGTATTGCACACTTCGGTTTTCGGCATTGAGATCGATGACCTCGGGGCGCAGCACGATGAACAGCTCGCGCCGCTCGGTGCTGAGCTGCTGGTAGGAAAACAGGTTGCCGAGCAGCGGAATGCGGTTGAGCAGGGGCACGCCGCGATTGATGTTCTCGTTGTCGGTCTGGATCAGTCCGCCGAGCACGACATTTTCGCCATTTTCAACGACCACGGTGGTGGTGATCTCCTGATTGTTGAACACCGGATTGTTGTTGACTCCGGAAGTGGTGGTATCGACCGAGGACAGCTTCTGGGCGATCTTCAGGGTCACCATGCCGTCCTCGTTGATCTGGGGAGTGATTTCCAGCAGGATGCCGGTCGGCTCCCATTGGATGTTGGTTGTAGCGATGCCGCCGGTGCTGACCGACTGCCCTCGCTCGACCGGCACTCTGGCGCCGATCTGGATATCGCCTTCCTGGTTGTTGGATACCATCAGCGAAGGCCGCGCGAGCAGGCGGACTTCGTTGTTCTGGGCGATCGCTTCGAGCGTCGCTTCGACTCGTGCAGCGCCGTCGAGAAAGCCGCGCGTGAACATGAGGCCGTTCAATGCCGGCACATAGTTCGTCTCGATGCTGCTGTTGATCGGCCGCAGCGCCGCGTCGGCAGCGATCCGAACGTCGATTTCTCGAAGTTCAAGACCTACGCCTGGCGAGCCAAGACTCTGGAGGTCGGCGTCGGAGACCAGATCCGCTCGGCAGCAGACGAAGTACTCCGTGAGAAGGGCCTGCGTAGGGTGGAGTCGAGCGAAGGCCCCGACCTC
>RKSA01000022.1 GCA_007571115.1 Gammaproteobacteria bacterium | reverse complement strand
GTATTGGTGCAAGTCGCTGCCCTGCTAAGCCCATTCTATCTGCAGCTCGTGATCGACCAGGGGCTGGCTCGCGGCGACATGAATCTGGTGCTCGCGGTGGCCCTGCTCTTCGGCTTGCTGATGCTGGCGAACATCGCCCTGAGCCATGTCCGCGCGCTCGTCACGATGCAATTCTCGATCCGGCTTGGGTTCGAGATGGTGTCAGGCCTGTTCGAGCACCTGCTCAACCTCCCCCTGCGCTTTTTCGAAAGGCGGGAAATGGGCGACCTGGTGTCGCGCTTCTCGTCGGTGGAAAAGATCAGCGCGCTGATTTCCGGGGACATGATCACGATACTGGTCGACGGGCTGCTGTCGACCCTGTCGCTGATCCTGCTCTACGTGTATTCGCCCTTGCTGGCCACGACCTGCCTGGGCTTCGTCATCGCCGCCCTGCTGCTCAGGCTGAGTTCGCTGCCTGGCGAAAAGCTGCGTCGCCTCGAAACCATCGTGCGCGCGGCGAAAAGCCAGAGCCGGCTCATGGAAAACATTCGCTGGGCCTCGGTGGTCAAGAACTATGCGCTCGAGGAGCAGCGCAGCGCTGACTGGCAGAACCACTACGTCAACTCGGCCAACGCCGGCTACCACCTCGGAACCTTCCAGCTCTGGTTCGGCTCGGGCCAGAGCCTGCTGTTCGGCGTCGAGCAGATCCTCGTCATCTACATCGGCGCCAGCCTGATCTCGGACGGCAGCCTGACCATCGGGCAACTGATGGGATTCATCTTTCTCAAGCAGCATTTTTCCTCTTCGGTGCTGGCGATGTTTCCGAAGCTCGTGGAAATGCGGCTAATGCAGCTCGAGCTCGAACGCATCGCCGACATCGCGCTCGCGCAGGCCGAGCAAACCGACCCCGTTGGCAGGCTGCCGCGCCGTGCATTCACCGGCAAGGTTCGCGGCGAGCAGCTCGGTTTTCGCTATTCAACCGATGAGCGCCCCGTGTTCGAAGCGCTCGACTTTTCCGTCGAGCCGGGAGAGATGCTCGTCATCGCGGGCCCATCGGGCTGCGGCAAGTCGACCTTGCTCAAGCTGATCGCCGGTCTCGAGCAGCCCCATGCCGGCAACTTGTTCCACGACGGCAAGCACCTCGGCAAGCTCGGGCTGCCGGCGCTGCGAGCCGGCAGCGCCTCGGTGCTGCACAGCGATGGCCTGCTCGCGGGGGACATCGCCTTCAACATCAATCTGGAAAACGAGCCGCACAACGGTTCCCGGCTCGAAGACGCCTGCCGCCGGGCCTGCATCCTCGAGGAAATTCTCGCCTTGCCCCTCGGCTTCAACACCCGGGTCGGAGAGCTCGGCAACAGCCTTTCGGCGGGGCAGGTGCAGCGGGTATTGATCGCGCGGGCGCTATACAAGCGGCCCAAGCTGCTGTTGCTCGATGAAAGCCTCGCCTGCCTGAGCGATGCGGTGGCGGCGCAAATCCTGCAAAACATCGCCGAGCTGCGGATCGCCGTCGTCCTCGTCACGCACAATCCCGTGCTCGCCAGGCTCGGCACGCGAATCCTCAAGCTGCCGCAAACCCGCGAGGACTGAGCGATGACGAATGCCGATGCAAGAAGAGAGAAGCTCGCCAACATGCCGGTGAACTCTGCCTCGCGAGCGTGGTTCCTGGCGAGCCGCGCTCGCGTTCACGGTGCGGCGTTTTTCGACGAGGCCTGCTTTGACTATTACCAGCTCAGAATGCTGCACTGCCTGAAGGTCTACCAGATGCAGCTTCACGCCTACGTGCTGCTGCCCGACGCAGCCTGGCTGCTGCTCACTCCGGGACGGCCGAAAAGCATGTTCTCGATGCTCGACTTCATCAACGGCTGCTATTCCGAGTATTTCAACGATCGCTTCGAGCGCGACGGCGCCGTTTTCCGCAACCGTCCTTTCGTTGCCGTCATCGACAGCGCCAAGCTGTTGCTCGACTGCCAGAAAATGATCGAGCGCTGGCCCCTGGCCAAGGGCGTTGTCGAGCATCCCGGCCTGTACCGCTGGTCGAGCTATTCCGCCAACGCTTTTGGCGGCCGCTCGCGGTTCATCGTCAGGCACCGCCATTTCGACGAATTCATCGCCAGCACCGCCAACCCCATGGAACGCTACCGCGAATTCATCGCCTCCCCCTTCGCCCCCGCCCAGCTCGCCACACTCGAACACCGGCTGCTGCCCCCGGAAGAGCCGTGAGCGTCACAAGCTATTGCTCTTTGCCGGGAAAGGGTAGTACTATCGCCCCCTGTCTGCGCGCTCGTGACCCGTTCTGCATTTGCGAGGCAGCAATTTTCGGGCGGACAGGCGTGGCCGGCTGGCACATTTCGATGGAAAAGTCGGCGATCTCGGTCTTGTGTGACGGCGGTCACACGTAGCTTGGGATGTCTTGTTTATGCTCGCATGACGAGTTCGGCGGCCAGCACGTGCAAGTCTGGCCCGGGCTTTCACTAAAACTTGGATTCGAGGAGTTTCGAAAATGGCTGTAACTGAGGAAACCAGAACGCACCTGATTGGCCTTTCGGTGGCGATGCTCGGCACCGCGCCCGGCGCCAACAACCTAAGCACCTGGGTGCAGGCAATGAACGACCAGAACCTGGGGATCGAGATCATCGCTGACAGAATCGCGGCTTCGTCCGAGTTCCAGTCGATATACCCCGCTTTCCTGACCAACGAAGAGTTTGGCAAAAGGTTTCTGGACAACAATCTCGGCGACTCGGTCCCCGCTGCGGTCATGGCCGAGCTGGTGGCCACCGTCACCGGGCTGCTCAACGGCGGCATGAGCCGCGCCGAGCTTGCCCACGCGGCCGTCGTCGCCATGCTCGACATCGCCAAGCAAGGCGCGAGCCATCCGGCCTACGCCGCTCTCGGCAGCGCGGCAAAGGCCTTCCACAACAAGGTCGAGGTCGCCGAGTACTACACCATCGACCTGGAACAGGCAGACCCCTCGTCGAGAGTTCTGCAAGGCGTCACCGCTGAAGTGGGTCTCGATGAAATCAAGGCCAGCATCGATGATCGCCTCGATCCGCCCGAACCCATCTATCTCACCAATCTCCGCGACGATCTCGAGGGCAGCGACCGCAACGACCGCTTCATCGCCGGGCCTGACAACACGGGTGGCGCCACGTTCGATGCCCGCATCGACATCATCGACGGCGGTGCCGGTTTCGACTCGCTGGAGATTTCCGACTTGGGAGACGAATTCAGAATCGAAACCGTTGAGGGTGCCGGTCTCACCAGCGTCGAGCGCATCTACATCAGCACTCGCGGAAGCATCGACGTCGACGTGACAGACTGGAACGACGTGCAAGTGCTCGATCTCGGCGGGTTTGGCAGCACCGATAATGTCACGGTCACCGTCGATGGGGCCGAGGTGTCGAGCGCCCGCGCGTTCGGCGGCGGTGTGACGATCACTGGTGCCGGTGGTGCGCTGGACATCGAGGCAGGGAAAACCTCGGCAGTCAAGATCAATTCCGGTGAGCACACCGAATCCGTTGCGGTCAAGGGCGGCGCAAGCGTCATGGTTGCCAAGAATGCGGCTGGCGCTCAGTCCACTTCGGTCACCAGCGTATCGGTCGACGGCGTCGGCGCAGACATCCACTCGAACGTCATCGAGAGCGTCCACGTACACAACACCGGAGCCGGCGTGCATGCGGAAGTCGACTCCAAGGCGCCGAGAGAGCTATCCGTCGCGCTCAACAAGTACGGCACAAAGGATACCGATGGCGAACTTCAGCTTGACAACATCACCAACCTCGCGATCAGCGTTGCCGGTGACTCCTGGCTCGACCTCACTGCCGAAAAAGCCAAGATGCTCAGCATCTCCGGCGAAGGCAAGCTCTACGGCCAATTGACGACCAGCGAACTGGAATCTCTCGCTCTTGTCGGCAGCGGCGACGTGGACACCGACATCAGCGGCCTGGCCAAGCTGAAATCGGTTGATGCCAGTGGCAGCACTGGCAACAACAAGCTCGGTGGCGGAACAGGCGCTGCGCTGGAGTCGATCATCGGTGGCAGCGGCAATGATTCCGTGATTGTGTCCGGTGTCAGTGGCAAGCTGGCAAGCATCTCCGCCGGTGCGGGCAATGACTCCGTGACCGTCGAACAAATCGGCGCCAAGCTAGAGACGATCAACACTGGCGCAGGCAACGACACGATCGATCTTAAGGCCGGTACCGTCGGTGCCGATGGCATCGGGATCAGCGCAGGAAGCGGCGATGACACCGTCATTCTCGGCAACGTGAGCGGCTTGAAGAAGGGTAGCACCCTCAGCGGTGGCGCCGGTGACGACACGCTGCGCCTGACCGATGGCGAGGACAGCAAGATCACCGGCGTCTTTTCCGGGTTTGAAACCCTCGACGTTTCTGGTGGATCTGGCACCTATGACATGAGCAGCCTTGGCATCAGCCATGTCACCGTGGAAGAGAACACAAGCGGGCGAATCACGCTGGGCAAGGCGGCAGCCGGAACCACGCTTTCCGTCACCGGAACCAGCGGCGCTACTACCCGCGCAAATGTGGTCTTGCAATACGCCACCGAGCAGATCGACGCCGCATCGCTGTTTAGCGGCAACGTTGCCAGCACGGGTGCCAGCGTCGTCATTTACGTCGATCTGAATGCGGTGGGCAAGAACGATACCAAGGCCGGCCTGGCTGGTCAGACCCACGCCGCCCTCGAACTTTTCAATCTCGACGGCAACCTCCGGGGCGTATCGGTCGACTCGAGCGCCGTGGCAAGCACGCTCAAGGATGAAAAGGTCAAGGTCGAATCCAAGGACTACACGAACGAAATCACGTTTAGCGGCAGCAATTCGGTCGAGGCGCTCCAGCTCACTGGTAACGCCCAGGCCGTTGTGCTAGGCGGCGCTTCCGGCAGCACCTCGCTGAGTGGCCTCGTCTATGTCGATGCCCGCACAAACACCGCCGGCGTCGAGGTCGCGCTCAGCAATGACCACGCCAAGAAAGTGACGATGCACGGCAGCAGCGGTGACGACTACCTGGTAGGCGGCGGCGACTCCGATGTGCTGAAAGGCAACGCAGGCAACGACCGGCTGATCGGTGGCGCCGGCGAAGACACGCTTGAAGGTGGTGCCGGTGGCGACTTCCTGCGAGGCGGGGACGGCAGTGACAAGTTCATATTCCACAGCGCTTCGGATTCCCAGTTGCTTGGTGGCGCCGATAACAAGGCCTATCACGGCTACGATACCATTTATGTTTTCAACCGAGCCGAGGACAAGATCCTGCTGTCCGAGGAGCTCTACGAGTCGTTGAAAGGATCCACTCTCAACCACATCAAGCCTGAGGGCGCAAGTTCCGCTCCTGCTGCCACCGCTCCATTTCGTAGCGCAGACGGAACTTTCGACAGCGTCTTGAAGGAAGTGATTGGCGATGGCAAGAAGATATTCAAGACCGAGGCCGATATACCGCCCGGACAGGGTTTCGGTGTTGGCGGCTCGAAGGAAGTTACAACTCATGCCATGGCACAGATTAATATCGCTTTGTCTGAAGCCGGGGCAGACCCTCAGCACCGGGCCACCTTCATCTTTATCGACGTCGACCAGGATGGCGAGTTCGTCCAAGCCAACGATATGGTCATCAAGATTGTTGATAACGATATTCCTGCTAACAGCAATACCGACGGCAGCGAGTCTTCTGATGACATTCATGGCGATGCCTGGGCCTGGGGTCTCTTCGACTATGGCTTCTTCACCGCTATCACTCCCGACACACTGGGCTAGCCTGTAAAGCTTCACAGCGGTTCGCCGCTCTCAACCAGAACCCCCGGCCTTCGCCGGGGGTTCTGCTTTTTAAAGATTGTCGAAGCTGATGTTGCCTGGGTCGGTGGC
>RKSA01000056.1 GCA_007571115.1 Gammaproteobacteria bacterium | reverse complement strand
CTCGAAAATTTCGGTCGCCATCACCAAGGCGCATCTCGCCGTCGAAGGCGGCCAAGCCGCAGGTTCGACGCGAATTCACGAATCCGTGGCAAGAATGAGCGCGCGGATCGACGAGATCTTCCAGCGCCGCATGCCTTCCGGAGGCACGATCCACATCGAGGACATCCAGGATCAGGTCGAGCTCGCCCTGATGCGCACCGGCGAGCACAAGGTCGCGCGGCGCTACGTGATCTATCGCGAGGAGCGAGCCCAGGCCCGGCAACAGAAACGCCGCGAGGAACAGGAGCAGCATCGCGAAGACGAGCGCTCCCAAGGCATCCCGGTGACCATGGAGGACGGTCGCCAGGCACCCCTCGACACGGCGCGACTGCGAATCATCATCGACGAGGCCTGCGAGGGGCTGGCCGATGTTTGTGCCGATTCGATCTACGGGGAGACCCTGCGCAACCTGTATCCCGGCGTGAAAATCGACGACTTGCGAACCTCGCTCGTCATGACCGCGCGGGCCATGGTGGAAAAGGATCCGAACTACTCCCAGGTCACCGCGCGCCTGCTGCTCGACACGGTGCGATCCGAAGCGCTGAAGTTTCTCGGCATCGCCGACGCCGCGACCCAGGCCGAGATGCACTATCGCTACCCCGAGGCGCTTTCGCGCTACGTCCACAAAGGAGTCGAGCTCGGCCTGCTCGCTCCGGAACTGCTCGAGTTTGACCTCGAACGCCTCGGCGAGGCGCTGTGCGCCGAGCGCGATCTGCAATTCACGTATCTTGGCTTGCAGACGCTTTACGACCGCTATTTCATCCATAGCGAGGGAACGCGCTTCGAGCTGCCCCAGGCGTTCTTCATGCGCGTGGCCATGGGGCTGGCGCTTCGCGAGCCCGAGCGCGAGGCCCGCGCCATCGAGTTCTACAACCTGATCTCGAGCTTCGACTACATGGTCTCGACTCCGCAGCTTTTCAATTCGGGAACCTTGAAGCCGCAGCTTTCCTCGTGCTTCCTCACCACCGTCGCCGACGATCTGAACGGCATCTACTCGGCGATCAAGGACAATGCCATGCTGTCGAAATGGGCCGGCGGGCTCGGCAACGACTGGACCCCGGTGCGCGCCATGGGCGCCCACATCAAGGGCACCAATGGCAAGTCCCAGGGAATCGTGCCATTCCTCAAGGTCGTCAACGACACTGCGGTCGCGGTCAACCAGGGAGGCAAGCGCAAGGGCGCGGTCTGCGCGTACCTGGAAACCTGGCATCTCGACATCGAGGAATTTCTCGAGCTGCGCAAGAACACCGGCGACGACCGCCGCCGCGCCCACGACATGAACACCGCCAACTGGATCCCCGACCTGTTCATGAAACGCGTTTCCGAGGACGGCGACTGGACGCTGTTCTCGCCCAACAACGTCGCCGACTTGCACGAGAAATGCGGCAGGGAATTCGAGCGCGCCTATCTCGAGTACGAACGCAAGGCCAAGGCCGGTGAAATGGAGGTGAGCAAGACGGTCAAGGCGACGACCCTGTGGCGCAAGATGCTGTCGATGCTGTTCGAGACGGGCCACCCCTGGATGACCTTCAAGGACAGTTGCAACATCCGCTCGCCCCAACAGCACGTCGGCACGGTGCATTCGTCGAATCTGTGTACAGAGATCACCTTGAACACCTCGGCAGACGAGATCGCGGTGTGCAATCTCGGCTCGGTCAACCTCGTCAACCATGTCGACGCGAACGGTCTCGATGTCGACAAGCTGCGCCGCACCGTGACCACGGCCGTGCGCATGCTCGACAACGTCATCGACATCAACTACTACTCGGTGGAGCAGGCGCGAACTTCCAACCTGCGGCATCGCCCCGTCGGCATGGGGATCATGGGTTTCCAGGACGCGCTGTACCGGCAGCGGATCGCCTATGCCTCGGAGGAGGCCGTCGAATTCGCCGACACGACGATGGAAACGATCAGCTACCACGCGATCCATGCCTCGACGCTGCTCGCCGAAGAGCGCGGCCGCTACGAATCCTATGAAGGCTCGCTATGGGATCGCGGCATCCTGCCGATCGACTCGCTGCAGCTTTTGCGCGAGGAGCGCGGCGAGGAGCATCTCGACGTCAATCTCGAGCAGCGCCTCGACTGGGATGCGCTGCGCGAACGAATCGGCCAAACCGGAATGCGCAACTCGAACGTGCTGGCGATCGCCCCGACCGCGACGATCGCCAATATCTGCGGAGTTTCGCAGTCGATCGAGCCGACCTATCAGAACCTCTACGTCAAGTCGAATCTGTCCGGCGAATTCACCGTGATCAATCCCTATCTCGTCGATGACCTGAAGCGGCTCGGCCTCTGGGATGCCGTCATGGTCAACGACCTGAAATACTACGAGGGCAGCGTTCGCAAGATCGACCGCATCCCTGAGGAAATCAAGCAGATCTATGCCACCGCGTTCGAGATCGAGCCGCGCTGGCTGGTCGACTCCGCAAGCCGCAGGCAGAAATGGCTCGACCAGGCGCAGTCGCTGAATCTCTACATCGCCAATGCCAATGGCAAGAAGCTCGATGTCACGTATCGCATGGCCTGGCTGCGGGGCCTGAAAACCACGTACTACCTGCGAGCGCTGGCAGCGACGAGCACCGAGAAATCGACCATCGCCGACACGAGCCTGAACAAGGTAGCCAATGGCGCAGCCGATGTTCCGGCGGCGTGCTCGCTCGACGACCCGAATTGCGAAGCCTGCCAATAGGCGCGCAACGCAGTGATCGCAGTGCAAAAGCCAAGCAAAGCCGTGCAAGACAGCGAAAACGAGGAGTGAAAGATGACGACATTGTCCTGGGATGAATTCCATCTTGACGAAAAGCCGGCGCCGATTCCGCCGATGCCAGCGCCGCCGCAGCCCCGCGAGGCACCGCCGGCAGCCGGCGTTTTGCAAAAAGCCGTTGCAGGGAATGCCCCCGCTGCGGAAGCCGAAGCAACAACGGGCGAACGCAACAGCGGCGCCCTGCAGCAGGCGATCAGGGAACTCGAAGAGCTCGATGTGAGCGCCGGTCTGCAAGAGCTCGAAGGGACCGCTTCCCGGGTCGCCGTCGACGACAAGCGCATGATCAATTGCCGCGCCGACCTCAACCAGCTCGTGCCTTTCAAGTACGACTGGGCCTGGCAGAAATACCTCGACGGCTGCGCCAATCACTGGATGCCCCAGGAAATCAACATGAATGCCGATATCGCGCTGTGGAAACAGCCCGACGGGCTGACTGCGGACGAGCGCCTGATCGTCAAGCGCAATCTCGGCTTCTTCTCGACGGCCGACTCGCTGGTGGCGAACAACCTGGTGCTGGCGATCTATCGGCTCATCACCAATCCCGAATGCCGCCAGTACATCCTGCGCCAGGCCTTCGAGGAGGCGATCCACACCCACGCCTACCAGTATTGCATCGAATCGCTGGGAATGGACGAAGGCGAGATTTTCAACATGTACCGCGAAGTGCCGTCGGTGGCGAAAAAGGCCTCCTGGGGCCTCATGTACACCCAGGCGCTGGCGGACCCGCATTTCCGCACCGGAACGGTCGAAAGCGACCAGGAGCTGCTGAAGAACCTGATCGCCTTCTACTGCTGCATGGAAGGAATTTTCTTCTATTGCGGCTTTACGCAGATCCTCTCGATGGGCCGGCGCAACAAGATGACTGGCACCTCGGAGCAGTTCCAGTACATCCTGCGCGACGAGTCGATGCATCTCAATTTCGGCGTCGACATGATCAACCAGATCAGGAGCGAAAATCCCCAGTTGTGGACCCCCGCAATGCGCGAGCAGGCCACGCAGATGATCCTCCAGGCGACCCAGCTCGAAATCGAGTACGCGCGGGACACGATGCCTCGCGGCATTCTCGGCATGAATGCGGCGATGATGGAGGAGTACCTGCAATTCATCGCCAACCGGCGGCTCGCGCAGATCGATCTCAAAGAGCGCTTCCCCGGTGCTGAAAATCCGTTTCCCTGGATGTCGGAAATCATGGATCTGCGCAAGGAGAAGAATTTCTTCGAAACCCGCGTCATCGAGTACCAGACCGGTGGCGCCCTGAGCTGGGACTGACTCTCCGGCGTGACGAACGGCTGATCGACTGGCCGGCCGATGTCGCGCAGCGCCAGCGAAGGGGTCGGCATGGGACAGTCTTCGTTTCGCTGCGGTGCCTTGGTTCTCGCAGCGGGCTTTGCCCGGCGTTTTGGCGGCAGCAAGCTCGCCGAGCCCCTCGCCGACGGCCGGCAAATGATCGAGCATACGCTCGAACGAATCGGCGCAGCCCTCGACGAGATCGTCATCGTTGCCCGGGCCGAATCGGTTCGCGAATGGCGTCTTGTGCGGAACCACCCTCGGCTCAAGCTCCGCTCTGCGAGAGAAAGCCGGGGAACAGGCCGTGCAGATGACGACTCGCCTCGCAGCGAGGTGCCGATCTACCCGTTCGAGAACGCCCAGCAAGGCATGGGTGCCTCGCTCGCCTGGGGAATCGCGCGGCTGCCTCCCTGGGACGGATGCCTGGTCTGCCTCGCCGACATGCCATTCATCGAGCCACGGACGTACCGAATGTTAGCCGAGCGCCTCACTGCGGAGAGCATCGTCGTTCCGTGCCACGAAGGCCGCCGCGGCAATCCGGTCGGCTTTGGCCGCAGGTTTTTCCCGCAGCTCGCAGGATTGCGTGACGAGGCCGGCGGCAGGCAGGTCATTCGCGAGCACGCCGATTCGCGAATCGACGTTGCCGTTGCCGATCGAGCCGTGCTGCTCGATATCGACACCCCGGCCGACCTGCTCCGCTGCAACGGGCAGCCTCGAAAAAAGCCGCAATATCACTCCCCCCTTGAAGGGGTTTGATCTGTGGCGATTCGCCAGCCAGAACCGTTACCTCCGAGGGGCTTGACGATGCCGAACTGGATTCCCCAGTGACCGTGATCGAGGGCGCTGGCGCGGTGGGTCATTTCCATTCGCAGCGTCCAGGCGCCGTCGTATTCGAGACCCAGGCCCACCTCACGGGAGGCGCCGGAATCCCGCCACACTGCCGAGGGCTCGAGGCGCTGGCCGGCTCTGCCGATGAGGCCATAGCCGATTCGAGTCTCGAAGCTCAGCACGTTGGCGGTTGCTGCGCCACCAAATGCTGCGGTGAGCGAGCGCATTCGCTCATCATCCCAGAGTGCATTGGCGGCGCTACCGTCCATTCCGTCGATTGCGCCAATGGCAGCGGTGCCGCCCATGGCGCTCATGCTGGTGATCGCTCCCATGCCAAGGGCGCCAGGGCTGCCCCAGCTCGGAGCGAACGAGAGTGCCAAGCCCGAGCCATCCTGCCTGGCGCGCCAGTCGAGGTTCGCGGCAAGCGAGCGCTCGCTGTAGCCGGTGGCGCTGTGGACGACGAGCCAGCGTCCCGAGATTCCGCCCTCGAAGCGGCCTGTGGCATAGCGCAGTCCGGTGGCGAGCTCGATTCCGCTGCCGCTAATGCCGTCGCCGCCGTCGGCACGGCCGCTGAGCAGCAGCGTGCCGTTGAAGTTGCCTGCCGCGAGGCTGCCCTCGATTCCGAGACGGGCGCGGCTGGTGCTTGCATCGAGGCCGGAAAGAGCGCCTTCGCCAGAGCCGACTGCGAGGGTTGCAGTGCCGAAGTCGCCGAGCAGCGACAGACGTACAGCGCCGAGCGAGCCCGACTCGTGGCGCAGGCCGAGGGAGGCCATGTGCAGCGACAGGCCGCCGTGTTCGCGGAGCAGCTCTGGGGCGGCCGGATCGCTGCCTGGCAATGCGGAGGCGAGGCCTGCACTGGAGGAAGCGGTGCCCACCAGCGAGTGCGAGGCGCTTCGCGAGTTGTGCAGGTCGCCGCGGCCGACGCTGAGGAAGCCCCACAGCGAAAGGCGCTCGCTGAGGTCG
>RKSA01000142.1 GCA_007571115.1 Gammaproteobacteria bacterium | reverse complement strand
TCATCGCGTTGTTGCCGCCGAGTTCGAGGATCGGCCTGCCCCAGCGGGCGAGCACCTGGGGGCCGACCTGGGCGCCCATTCGCGTCGAGCCCGTGGCGGAAACGATCGGCACCTCGCGGGATTCTGCCAGCGCCTCGCCGATCGCTGCGCCGCCGATCGCAAGTTGTGCGAGCCCGTGGGGCGCGTCGCTGCCGAATCGTGCCAATGCCCGCTCCATGATCTTCATCACCGCGAGCGCCGTCAACGGAGTTTTTTCCGAAGGCTTCCAGATGACGGGATTGCCACACACCAGCGCCAGCGCGGCGTTCCACGACCACACCGCGACCGGAAAATTGAACGCGGTGATCACGCCGCAAGTCCCGAGCGGATGCCAGGTTTCGGCGAGCCTGTGGCCCGGCCGCTCCGAGACGATGGTCTTGCCGTGCAACTGCCGCGAAAGTCCCACCGCGAAGTCGCAAATGTCGATCATTTCCTGGACTTCGCCGAGCCCTTCGGCAACGATCTTGCCGGCTTCGAGCGTCACCACCGCGCCAAGAGTTTCCTTGCTGGCGCGCAGTTCCTCGCCGAGCAGCCGCACGAGCTCGCCGCGCCGCGGCGCCGGAACCTCGCGCCAGGCGAGAAATGCCTGCTGGGCTTTGGCGATGAGCGTCGGCATTTCGCTGCGGCCGGTTTCGCGAACCAGGGCGACTTCGGCGCCGTCGATGGGCGAACGCACCGCGAGCGTTCCGCCTTGCAGCTCGCTGGCCTCGAGGCCGGCTGCCGCCAGAGTCTGCGCGTGCAAGGCCTGTGCATGTAAAGTCTGTGCATGTGTCATTGGCATTCTCCTGCTGGATTGGCTTCGCGTTAGCGCGAAACGGGCCGTTTTTGCAACTTGCGCTGCAAGGTGCGGCGATGCATGTTGAGCTGTCTCGCGGTTGCGGAAATATTGCCTTGGTTTTGCTCGAGGATTTTCTGGATGTGTTCCCATTCGAGCCGCCGCACCGACATCGGCTGCAAGTCCGCATCGCCATCTGGTGCCGAATCTCCGCGCAAGGCGGCCAGCATGTCGTCGGTGTCGGCGGGCTTGGCCAGATAGTTGTCGGCGCCGAGCTTGATCGCCCGCACTGCCGTGGCGATGCTCGCATAGCCCGTCAGGATCAGGATTCGCATCGCCGGGTTGCGTTCCCGCAGTGGCTCGATCAGTTCGAGGGAAGTGCAGTTGCCGAGGTTCAGGTCGAGCACGGCAAAGTCGAAACTTTCGTTCTTGACGAGTTGCAGCGCCTGCTCGAACTCGCTGGCGAGGCTGACCGCATAGTCGCGGCGCGCCAGAGCGCGGCTCGCGGCCCAGGCGAAGGCCTCGTCGTCCTCGACCAGCAGCAGCCGTCCTTCGCTCATGCCTGATCTTGCCCCGTTCGCTTCGCGACCGGCAGCCGGATCAGCGTCGTCGCGCCGCCGCTCTGCCCGTTGAACAGCTCGATATTGCCGCCAGCGCGGCGCAGGGAGGCGTTGGCGAGGAAGATGCCAAGCCCCATGCTGCCGTCGCGCCTCGAGACGAAAGGCTCGCCGATTCGCTCGAGCACTTCAGCGGGAACTCCGGGGCCGTCATCGCTGACGCGGATCAGCAACATGCCAGGCTCTGCCGGATCGAGGGCATAGCGGACAGCGACCCGCTCGCGCGCCGCCTTGATGCCGTTCTCGATGATGTTGATGACTGCATGGCGCAGGCCCGGCTCGACTTCGAGCGGCGTTTCCGCCTCGGCCGCAACGGCAAAATCGACTGCCGCCTCCGGGTGTACGTTGAGAATGTAGTCCTTGATGTCGGCGGCGAAGCGCGCCAGCTCGAGCCGTTCGCGAGCGTTCGGATCGTCCTTGTGATAATGGCGGACCAACTGGCCGAGCGAATGCTTGCAACGGCTCACCTGCTCGCGCAGCACGCCGATGTCGCGCCTGACCGAGCCCTGCTCGAGCGCGTTCCCGTCAAGCTCGTCGAGCTCGCCGAGAATCACCGACATCGTCGCAAGCGGCGTGCCAAGCGCATGGGCGGTGCCGGCGGCGAGGGTGCCGATGGCGACGAGCTGCTCGTTGCGCATCTCCTTCTCCCGCGCCTCGGCAAGATGGTGCTCGCGCTCGCGAACGGCGCTTGCCATGGCGCTGATGAACACGCTGATGAGCACCGCGCTGACGACAAAAATCACCCACATTCCGACCAGGTGCAGCTCGAACATCGTCTGCGCCTTGCCGGTCATCCCCATCGTGTCATGCTCTGCGGACAGGTCAAGCAGCAGGAACAGGGTGTAGATGGCAATGCTGCCGACGGCGAACACGTTGGCGAAAACCCGCGGCAGCAAGGTCGCGCTCACCGCGAGCAGCACGAGCAGGTACGAGATCAGCGGATTGCCGATGCCTCCGGTATAGAGCAGCAGCAACACGAGGAAGGCGGCGTCGGTGAGAATGTGCGCGAACAGCTCGCTCTCGCCGATCGGTCGGCTCAGCCTGAGGCGCCAGTAGCCGAGCACGATCGACGCGATGATCGCTGCGACCAGCGTGGCGAGGAAGGTCATTGGCACTTGCAGGTCGGAAAAAAGCCGCAAGCCGAGCACACCGCAGCAGCACGCGCCGGTGACGAAGGCGCGCAACAGCAGCAGGCGCCGCAGCCCTTGGCGGGTCAGGCTGCCGCCGGCCTGGGCGGGAATCAGCGAGGCTGCGAGTCTGTGAAGTCCGGGAAGTCGCCACATGCGGATAGTGTACATGCTCCCAGGCGGCCTTGCTGCGGTGCCAGCGGATTCCCTTCCCGGCCCGCGCAGGCTATATTGCCTCGCCTGGAACTTGCTGGCACGGCAACATGGCTTTCGCATTGACCGCCGAATCGCGGCAACTGCTCGCGCAGCTCGCCGAGCAGCGAGGTCTTGCTCCTGCGCAAGCGGCCACGGCGCTGGAGGCTGCCTACCTGCCCGTGCTCGCGCCGCGCGGCGCGGCGCGAATCGGCGCAGCGCTGCAAGCGCATCTTTCCGCCAAAATGCCAGCCCAGGAGCGGCCATCGGGCTCGCCAGCGAGCGCCAGCGCTGCCGGTCGCGATTGCATCGTGCTCGCAGGAACGATCCACCACAGGAAGCAGATGCACTTGCTCTGCCAGGCGCGCAAGGCGCTCGACGGAGGAGGCAAGCTCGTCGTCGCCGGCGAATACCTGCGCGACGTCGAGACGATTCAACATTCGAGCCTGCCGACCGAGTTTTCGCTCCTGCAGTTCGCCAAGAGGCTCGGCTTTTGCCACATCGAGACCTTCGACTGGAGTGCCGAGGCGAAGCGCTCGATCGCCGCCGCCCAGGCATTGCTTGCTACCGAAGAAGGTGATCGCCCTCGTTGGCCACGCTCGTGGCTCGCCCGTTGCGCCGACCGGTTCCGGGCCTTGCGGCGGCTGCCCGAGCATCTTCGCGGCACCGAAGATGCTCGGGCAGGAGAATTCGCCTTGCAGGGCGCACATCAGCCCGATCAGCCATCCATCAGGCAGCTCGCTGTGGAACTCGAGGTTCTGGCGGCGGCATTCGCCTCGGGCCAGCGCCGCTTCGAGTGCCTGGTCTTCGAGCTCGATTCCAGCGTCGGCGGCCCCTGGAGCGAGCTCGAACTCGGCGACATCGATTCCTTCGAGCCCGAGGAAATCGCGCCAATCTTCGAGGAAAGCTTCCAGCAGCCATTCGACCCGGCGCTGTGGCGCTGGAAGTACGGCGAAGGCAGGGGATCCTGCATCGTCGCGCGCCTCGAAGCCGGCGGCCCCATCGTCGCGCACTATGGTTGCGTCACCCGGGAGATCGATTATTTCGGCGCCGACCAGTTCGCCTTCCAGGGCTGCGATGTCATGGTCAAGCCCGCGGTGCGCAAGCGATACGGTCGCAGCAGCCTGTATTTCCACATGACCGCGACCCTGATCGAACGCGAAGTCGGCTATACCGCCGATCACGTGCTCGCTTTTGGCTTCCCCAACTTGCCCGCCATGAAAACCGCGCGCAGGCTCGGCCTGTACGGCAAGGTCGACGATTACGTCGAGCTCGAATTCGCTGGCGGCGCTGCTGATGCGAGTTCCGAACTCGCGGCCGAGGAGCTGCAACTCGAAAATCCCGCGCGGCAAAGGCTCGCCGACCAGCTCTGGCAGGCGATGCGGCGCGATTTCCGCACCGGCGTGATCGGCAAGCGTCATGGCGAGTATCTGTGCTATCGCTACTCCCGGCATCCCAATGCCACTGCATATTTCCCGCTACTGCTGACCCAGGCCGGAGTAGCCTTCGCCATCGCTGTGCTCAAGCGTCACGAAGGGCATTGGCTCGTGCTCGACCTCGTCGCGACTACGGCGCGAATGAATGCCGCCATCGTTGCGCTGCAACAGTGGATCGACGGCCGTGGCGGCGGGGCATCGCGAATGTGGCTGACCCAGGGCTGGGCCGAGCGGCTGTCGTGGCACGGCCGCATTGTGCGGAAATTGCCGATTGAGATACCCTGCAATGTCTGGAGCCTGGGGCCAGACCCGGCCTTGCCGCCAGGCGCCTGGTGGCTGACCGCAGGGGACATGGACTTCCTCTAGGCAATGATTTTGCCAACATCAGTCGGCAATTTGGCCGACCAGCGAGTTTCCACCGATGTCGAGCAGTCAGCAACAAGTCATTTGCCGGGTTTCGGCCTGGCTCGAAGGCAAGCCCGTCTGGCTCGCGACGATTTTGCAAACCTGGGGCTCGTCGCCGCGGCCGCGAGGAGCGATGCTCGCCTGCACCCTCGAGGGAGAATTGGTGGGCTCGATTTCCGGCGGCTGCATCGAGGAGGATTTCCTCGAGCAATTGTGTAACGGTCGCCTGAAGGCGCGTCATGACGAGCACGGCAAGCCGTTCACGATCCGCTACGGCGCCACCGCCGAGGAGCAGCAGCGGCTGAAACTGCCCTGTGGCGGGCAGTTGCTCGTCCTGCTCGAATATCTCGATGCCGATGCAGCGAACCGAGCCGTCTTTGCCCAACTCGCTGCAGCTCTCGCTGCCAGCCGCAAGGTCAGCCGGATCGTCGAGCTTGGTTCGGGTGCCGTCCATGCGAGTTCGGGCGAGGCCAGAACCGCCGTCGTCATCGACGAGCAGCGCATGACGCACTATCTCAGCCCGATGTATCGCCTGTTGCTGCTCGGCGCCGGCGACGTGGCGCGGCACGTCGCCCAGCTTGCCCTGGCGCTCGAATACGAGGTCTGCCTCTGCGACCCGCGGCCGCGCTATCTCGACAACTGGCACGTGGCGGGAGTCGAGATGACCTCGCGGCTTCCCGACGACGTGGTTCGCGAGCGTTTCGCCAATGCTTTCAGTGGCATCATCGCCCTGGCCCACGATCCGCGGGTCGATGACATGGCCCTGATGGAAGCCTTGCGCACCGAGGCTTTCTACGTCGGCGCCATGGGTTCCGAGCGAACTTCGGTGGCGCGCCGCAAGCGCCTTCCCGAACTCGGCTTGACGGCAGGGCAAATCGCCCGGCTGCACGCGCCGATCGGCCTGCCGATCAGCTCCAGGACTCCGGCGGAAATCGCCGTCTCGATCATGGCGCAAGTGACCGCCGTTCGTCACGAAATGCGGGTTTCCCGCTAACTTGGATCCTGCCTGGGCGTGTCGCTGCGAATCGCGGCATCGATGGCGCCTGACCGGCCTCGCGCGGTTTTCCCCCGTCCTTTCCACGGTTGCCGCGCGGGCAATGCACAAAAAAAACTTTGTGGATGTGACTGTTTTTTTATACGAAAACAGGCTTTATGTCTTGTCGGCGTTTATGCTATAAGGGCTCGAACTGCATCTGCCATTTGTTTGTCCGGACTTGCCCTGATGGCTCGGAACCGACATCGTCGCCGCTTTTTCGCGAACCAGCGCCTGCTGGAGCCTTGCCGTGCCTTCGGCTTGCTCCTGCT
>RKSA01000161.1 GCA_007571115.1 Gammaproteobacteria bacterium | reverse complement strand
TGGCGCCACCATGTCGTGTCCGTCCGAGGTTGCACCGTAGCCCGTCAATTCGGCGTAGATGCGGGCGCCCCGGGCTTCGGCGTGTGCAAGTTCTTCCATGACGAGCACGCCGCCGCCGCCGCCGACGACAAAGCCGTCCCGGTCCCGGTCAAAGGTGCGCGAGGCGCGTTCGGGGGTTTCGTTGTAACGGCTCGACAGGGCGCCCATGGCGTCGAACATGTGGCTGAGGGTCCAGTGTTCCTCTTCGCTACCGCCGGCGAACACCAGATCCTGCTTGTTCATCTGGATCAGTTCGGTGGCGTGGCCGATGCAATGGGCGCTGGTGGCGCAGGCCGACGAGATCGAGTAGTTGACTCCCTTGATGCCGAAGCTCGTCGCGAGGCAGGCCGAAACCGAGCTGCTCATGGTGCGCGGCACGCGGTATGGCCCAACGCGGCGGATGCCACGCTCGCGCATCAGGTCGAAGGACTCGAGCTGGTCCTTGGGCGAGCCGCCCCCGGAACCCATGACGATGCCGACCCGCTCGCCGGAAATCTCCTCTGGCGCGAGGCCGGCGTCGGTGATCGCCTGTTCCATGGCGATGTGCCCATACGCCGCGCCTTCGCCCATGAAGCGCAGTTGCTTGCGGTCGATTCTTGCCTGCAGGTCGATGTCGATGTGCGCACTGACTTGCGAGCGCATGCCGACTTCGGCGTATTCGGGGTTGAACCTGATGCCGCTACGGCCTTCGCGCAGGGACCGTGTCACTGCATCCTTGTCGTTGCCGAGACAGGAAACGATCCCCAGTCCGGTGACTACGACGCGTCGCATAAGAACCTCATGAATCGGTGGCTACTGGAAAGATTGCTCCGGCGTGAACAGCCCCACCTTGAGACTTTTGGCCGTGTAGATCGTTTCGCCATCGGCCAGCACGGCACCGTCGGCAATCCCCATGACGAGGCTGCGCCGGATGATCCGGCTGATCGAAAGGTCGTATTGCACCTTGCCCGCATCTGGCAGTATCTCCCCGGTGAATTTTACCTCACCGGAGCCAAGCGCACGACCCTTGCCCGGATGGCCGCACCAGCCGAGATAGAAGCCGACCAACTGCCACAGGGCGTCGAGCCCCAGGCAGCCAGGCATTACCGGATCTTCGGGGAAGTGGCACGAAAAGAACCACAGGTCGGGGTGGATGTCGAGTTCGGCGCGAATCTGGCCGCGTCCGTAGTCGCCGCCATCCTCGTTGATTTCGGTGACGCGATCGAACATGAGCATGTTGCCGATCGGCAACCTGGCATTGCCGGGGCCGAACAGCCTGCCGTGGCCGCAATCGAGCAATTCCTCGAATTCGTAGGAACTTTTCCGCACAAACTCCTTGATCTTTGGGGATGCCGCCGTCATGCGCGCTGCCATTGCTTGAAGAGGCTGCGAGTTTATCCTGCCCGGGCCAAATAATCGACCGGTTTTGCGAGGTCGGCCCCATCGGACGCGAGCAATGACCCCAGAAAAATCGCTGCGCGGCGAGCAAAATGCCCTTTGCAGTGATCCATCAGGGCGATTGCCACGTTTTCATAAACATGACATGGCAGAGAACAGGGCTTTCGCGGCAGCACGGAGCGTGGCAGCGCGGCGTCGGCGTGATCGCGGCAACTGGAGCAGGCTGCCACAGGCCGCTTCGGCTTGTCATGCTGGCGCTGCTTTGCGCGATCGGCGGCACTGCCGTAGCGTCGCCGGAGCTAGCGGGCCGGATTGCTGCGGAGCGCCCTGCGGCTTGTGCCGACTACCGATTCCTGTTCCTTTCGCTGTACCGCGCCGAACTGTGGACCGATGCCGCCGAAATGCCAGGCGAGACCTTTGGCCTGTCTCTCATCTACCGCCGCAGTTTCAGCCGCGATGACCTGATCTCGAATTCGATCTCCGAGATGGCGCGAATCTCGGGCCGACCCGAGGCGGATTTCGACGTGGCGCGGGCCGAGCTTGACGAAGCTTTTCAGGATGTCGTCTCAGGTGATCGCTACACCGCTTGGCGAAGCGGGCCCGGCAGCGTCGAGTTCTTCCTCAACGGCGCACCCACCGGCACACTGAGCCGCGATGGCGACCTGTTTCTCGATATCTGGCTCGGTCCGCAGAGCCGCGACTTGAAACGCAGAAACATCCTGCTCTCCGGTCGTTGCGATGGCTGATGGACAAGCCCGTGCCCCGGCGCGGCGCGATCTGTACCCTCCTGCCATGGTCGCGGCGATGCTTGCCTTCGCTGGGCTGCCGCTGTACATCCATGTGCCACGCTACTACGCCGAGGAGATGGGAGTCGGCCTTGCCGCGCTCGGTGCGGTCCTGCTCGCGGCGCGAGCCGTAGACAGCTTCCAGGATCCGATCATCGGCCGCCTCGCCGATCGCTTGCCGAATCGCCGCGAGCCATGGGCGCTGGCCTCGGGCTTCCTGCTCGTCATTGGCATCGCCTTGCTCTTCGCACCGCCGGGGCTGGGCGCTCCCTTGCCGCGCCTCGCCGCTGGCCTGCTCGCTGCCTTCACCGGCTTCAGCGCACTACAGATCGCGCTCTACGACCATGGCCTTGCCCAGGCGAGGCAGACGGGAGGCAGCCACACGATGATCGCTCTATGGCGCGAGGCCGGGGGGCTCGTCGGCATCTGCCTTGCCGCTGCGGCGCCGACCTTGCTCGGCCTGACCTTCGGTGCAGCCTTTGCCTATGTTGGCTATGTGGTTGCCTTCGCGCTCTTCGCGCTGCTCGTTCTCGCGCGGATGCGCGGCTGCTGGCTTGCCTCTGGCAAGTCGCTGCCAGACAGCGGCTTTGTTGCCGCCCTGCGCGTTCCGGGAGTCGTCTCGATTCTCGCCTTTGGCGTTGTCAATACCTTGCCGACCGCAGTGACGTCGACGCTGTTCCTGTTCTTCGTCGCCGATGTCCTGCTCGCTGAGGCCCATGCAGGCGCCATGCTGCTGGTCTTTTTCGCTGCGGCCGCAGCAGCGGCGCCGGCCTGGGCCCGGCTCGCCAGCAAGATCGGGCGCAAGGCGGCGCTTACGGCGGGGATGACGCTTTCGGTTCCGGCCTTCATCTGGGCCTACACGCTCGGCGCCGGCGACATCGGCGCCTTCTATGCCATCGCTGCCGCTTCCGGCGCGGCGCTTGGCGCCGACATGACCTTGACGCCAGCGATGCTCGCGTCCCGCATCAAGGGCGGCGGCGGGCAGGTGTTCTCGCTCTGGACGTTTCTGCAGAAGACCGCGCTGGCAGCAGCCGCAGGCGCCACGCTGCCGCTGCTCGCGCTTGCAGGGTACGAGCCCGGAACGACCGGCCCGGAAGGCCTCGCCGCACTCGCCGCAGGCTACGCCCTCGTCCCATGCGCCCTCAAGCTCGCCGCACTGCCAGTGCTCTGGATCTTCGTCAGCGACATCGGGGAACAGACGTAAAGCCCAAGGCACCCTCGCGGCCACCGAAGGTGGCAACCCAAACCTTGGTAAAACTTCCCGCTTGCCATTTCCTCGCCGTGTTGGTGAGGTCTACCAGGTTCTTTCGAAGGTGACTCCGATCAGGGGCAGGATTTCGCCGTCGTCGTTGAGCAGTTCGCCGGTGTGCGAAACGAATTCGCGTTCGTCGGTCGTGCTCGATCCATACACGTTGAGCACGTCGAAATACGCGACGAGGTCAAACGAGCCGACGGGTCTGCGATAGTCGAGGCGAAGGTTGAGGCGATGGAAATCCTCCCAGCGCAAGGTGTTGTTGGAGATGAATTCTTGGGAAAAGCGCAGCGGCCCGCCGATGGCGGCGAGCACGTTCTCGTGTACGATGAAGTCGCTTCTGGGGCGTCCGGTGGCGTACTTCCAGCGTCCCGCAAGGCGCCAGCGCTCGTTGATTTCCCAGTTCATGCCAGCGCTGAACAGGTGCTTGTAGTTGAAGTCGGCATCGTATTCGGGGCTGCCGTCGTTGTCGTTCAGCTTGGCATCGTTGTACGAGTACACCAGATTCATCGACCAGCCATCCTCGAACTGGCGGTCCACCACCACGTCGAGACCATGCGAAGTTCCCTCGCCAAGATTGGTCGCCAGGCCGGTGGCGCTGTCGCGGTCGGTCACCAGGTCCGAAAGCCGCTGGTAGTATGCTTCGACGAGTACATTCCAGTTGTTGCGGAATTGCCGGTTGATGCCGATGCTCAGATGGTCGGTTCTTTCGTTGGCCAGGCCGAAGTTCTCCGGGTCGGCGGCGCGGTCGAGGAAGCGGGGCGACTGGTGGAAGCTTCCCGCCGTCAGCGATAGCCGGGTGGTCGGCGAGAACGCATAGTTCGCCGACAGCCTGGGCGAGACGTAGCCGGCATCGGAGAAACCGTCGCGGTCGTATCGCAGGCCGGTGCGGAAATCCCACCTGCCGACCTCGATAATCTGCTCCACGTATGCGGCGTATTGCGTTTCGCTACGCGCGAACTGGGCGTTGATCTGGTCCGGGGTCAGGACGACGTATTTCTGCGCTGGGCCTGACCGCGGAGCGCCGCTGTCGAACTGGTAGCGAATCCAGTCGTCGGCGAGCGCGGTGCGATAGTCGAGGTCAAGCGAGGAGATTCGCGCACCGGCGGAAAAGCTTCCCCAGTCGTTTAAGAGCGTCAGGTCGCTGCGCCAGCCGATTTCGCTTTCGTCCTCCTGGATGGTGAGGATGTCCTCGAGCACCGATACCTCGGCTTCGGGGATGACAGCGGGGACGCTATCGTAAAATGCCTCGCTTTCCTCGCTGAGCCTGGCGGTTTCGCGAACGTACACGCGGTTGGTCCATTCGCCCCCCTGGTTCAGGGAATGCCGCCAGGTGAAGCCCAGCAGAGAGCTGTCCTGCTCTTGGTCGATCAGCGAGCGCTCCTCGAACTCGGCCTCTTCGAGCATGTCGATGAGCAGATCCTCGCCCGATTCCGGAGTGTGCAGAAGCAGCAGCTCAAGCTCGTTGGATGCATCGAGCTTCGTGTGGGTCTTGACGATCACGTCGGTCATCTTGGGGCTGCCGCGGCGACTGTTGCCGAACAGGTTGAACAGCCGCCCGAAGTCGAATTGCCGCGCCGTGAAAATCATCGAGGTGTCTTCATCGAAACTGCTTGGGCCGTCGTAGATCACTTCCAGCCCTCGAGGGTCGAGCCGCAAACTCGCCGATGGGCTCGGATTGCCTTTGGCGACGTTGAGCTTCAATAGCGAGCCATTGCGCCCGCCATACGACGCCCCCCAGCCTCCGGGAGAGAATTCGGCGCCTTCGATCAAGGTCGGGGCGAAGATCGAGAAGCGTCCGCCTCCGCTGATGTCGTCCTGCTCGCCGAGGGATCTTTCGAAATGGACGACCTGGCTGTAGGGGAAGTCGTCGATGAGGATCAGGTTGTCTCTCGGGCCGCGGCCGCGCACGGTGAAATTCGCGAATTCCCCGGTGGAAACAAGGCCCGGCAGACCGTCGAGCGCCCGCAGCACGTCGCCGCCACTGCCAGCCGCCGAACGCAGGTGCTCGCGGTCGAGAAAGGTGGTGCTCGCCGCGCCGAACTGGTCGCCCCGGGTTGCGCTGGCGACGACCACGACCTCTTCGATGGCGCCGTTCCCGGTGGGCGCGTCGATGGCGCGCAGCCGCAATTCGAGCCGTACCGTCTTGTCGCGCACGACTCGCAGGCTCGGCTCGACAACGCTGAGGAAGCCTTCGAGTTCGCCGGTCACGCGGTACAGGCCCGGCTCGAGATTGGCGGCCGCTGCTGCGCCGCTGGCGTCGGTGCGGACTTGCACGAGCTCGCCGCCGCGACTTTGCACGGTGATCGAGACGTCCGCCAGCGGGCTGTTGTTCTCGTTGCTCGCCATGATGTCGATGCCGCCAGTTTGCGCAAGGACGAGCGGCGTGGCCAGCGAGAGCATGATGGCACAGCCGAGTGGAGCAAGCAGCCTCAGTGGCATGAGTGGCATG
>RKSA01000027.1 GCA_007571115.1 Gammaproteobacteria bacterium | reverse complement strand
CCGGACGAGGGGTCGAACCGGCGCTCCGGGCTGGGCATCTCGACTTGGGGCGGCGGCGAGCACCGGCATCCCCTCAGCGGCCGCGTTCGCCTGCGGACAGGATTGGACATGTCAGTCGTCGGCTACAAGGGCAACCCCTTCGAACGCATCACCCTGCTGAGCCATGCCGGTTTGCGCTGGCTCATCGACGCCGAGTCCGAGGCGGACCTGCTCGCAAGGGAGGGCAAGCTACGGGACACCAGTTCCTTGGGCAGCAACGACAACGGGATCCACCTCGAGGTGCGCAAGCGACGTGGGCGATGTCTGAGCGCGGACAGATCGATCGCGGTGCGCCCTGCGGTCTATCCATGCAGGATATTTGGGTTGCTTTGGTCTCTTCATGTCGTTCTCCTTGTGTGTCGGGTTTCTGTCCCCTGTGTGATTCTGCATCTGTCCGTGATGACTCTGGGGAAGACCAGCGGCCAGCGATGTCCTCGGGCGCGCCTTCGGTGGGATCCAGTTCGCGCTCTTGGACGAGCCGGTTGCGCCCGTTCTTCATGTCCACGGAGTGTCTCATCAAGGATCGCTCGGGGAGGGGCGACCCGCCGAGTCTTGGAGTTCTCAGGGAGCGACGGCGGGATCTGCGTGTCGACGATTGGGGCGCACCCGCCGGCATTGTCCCGGCGCTTGGGAGCCAGCCTCCTGCCCCCATCGCTCACCTGTCGGTGCGCTGCGCACTGCTGGACGGGAACGAGGCGTTCCTGTCCATGCGCGAACATCTCGGTTGCCTGTTTGCCTTGTTCCGCAGTGGAGGCGCTATGCACATGGCGTTCAGGCACGGTTCCGGACTTGCCGCCCTGTGGATAAGTGTCGCTTCGGCGGTCTCGGCGCAGGCAGTTAGACGAGGTTGCCCTCGGGCGGGCGGCTCGCGCTGAGCCTGTCCGTAGGGTCTTTCTGGGGATCGCTCTCCTGTCGGCGGATCCAATCTGGCGTCGTTGGTGGAGGCAGAGGTTGCCTCGGGATCCCTCTTGTTCCGGGCGGGATACTTGCGCGAGATCGAAGCGGCGATGGGGATCGCTTCGGAGAGCGCCATGGGCGCTGCGGCAACGGGCGCACGTTCTTCGCCGGTGTGACGGCACACCGTGTGCTCGACCCGGATTGGAGCGCGGCAGCGGCGCGTTCGTGGGGCGCACCACCGGAATGTCTGGGGCAGAGGCACAGTCCGCAGGATCGACACGCTGTTGTCGTCCTTGTTCGGACTCGTGCCGCAGGGGAGAGACGTCTTCGCCGCTTCCCATGCCCTTGGCTTGTCGCTGAGCCAGCCGTTGCGCATCGAGAGCGGCCGAGCGGACGCGAGCCGTATCTGCGCACTTCGTACTCGCGCTCGTTCAGCCCGGTCTATCTGCGGGCGGACGCCAGATGGGCGGAGCAGCGCGGGCATGTCCACGCGCGCGACGGAAAGCCTTACGGCCTGAACCAGCTGCGGCGCACATTCTGATCGATGGAAATGGCTACGCAACGCACCATGGCGGCAGAGCTTGAGGGGAGAATAGCGGTCATCGTGGTCGGACATGCGTCTGCACACGGCTAACCTGCCGCCCCCAGACGTGGCGCAGACGCAGATGATGCGGGAGGCAGTGAGAGTTGCATTCCCCGAGAGATATTCAGACATTCTCGGGCATCCTATGACCGCCTTCAGCATGCCGGGTGACTTTCGTTTCCCGAGACAGCCGCTCGACCTCGCCCATCTCGCACTCTCATCCCTGAGATCCAGCGTCAGGGCTTTCCCTATCGCCTATCACCGGAGATGCGCCTCGACACCACCTTTGCCGTCTGCGCTCCACATCCCCCGCAGTCGTCTGCTTCGGCGCGCCCAAGAGATACTGGATGGGTGAGCTGAAAGGCAGCGCCTGACAATGCGGCACCGGTGCGGCGAGCGGGGACTCCAGCCACCCGAGGCATGGAGGGAGGAACGGGCATCGCGAGTCGGAACTGCCTGACGGCACGCAGCCCGTCGCGGTTGCGCTTGCAGTCGTGAAGCTTCGCGTTCGACTCCCGCGTCTCCCGAATCGCCGCCAGCTGGGGCTGAAGCCGAACAGCTCGAAGCCCCGGTTCAGGACGCTCGCGCGCGCGATCCGCGTCCTGTCCCTGTGGGTAGAACCGTCCGTGAACGGAAACCGGTTGTCCCGGCAGCGCGTCCATATGCGGCAGAAGTTGCGCCCACCGTCCAGACCTGCGGCAACGTGAAGGACGCTTCGACACCGGCGTTGCGCTGGACATTGCGAAGCCGATTGACATCCGGGCAGTCGGCGGGAGATCTCCACCTGTCCATCCCTGCGTATGGTGGGCGACAGCAACCACGCTACGCCCATTCGCAAGGACTGCATGGCTCCCCCGCGCCAGGGGAGCGTCGCGCGGCCTGCGCTACTGCACCACGAGCGACCCGTCTACGCTCGGGGCTACCCCCAGCACTTGCGCACCTCGATGCGAATCCCGACGACGTTGCTGTCCGAAGATGCAGCGATCCAGTGCTTGCCCGCCGAGGCGAGCAGGCTCGCCTCGGACTCGGCATCGATGAGCCAGCGCAAACCGGCATGGCTCAGCAGGGTGATGCGGTCGAGGGGGCTGCCCTTGTAGTTGACGACCGACATGTCCAATCCTGAGTGCAGGCGAGCGCGGCCGCCCAGGGGATGTCGGTACGCGCTGCCGCCCCAGATCGAGATGCCCAGCCCAGACCAGCGGTTCGACCCCTCATCCGGGAGGAACGGCAGGGTGAAAAACTCGATCACCTCCGCGTCCGATGCCGATCAGATGTTGCTGTCCTGGGGCGATCAAGAAGACGAAGTAGCCGCTCTATCGCTTGCGCTCGCGAAAGGCGCGGATGAATCTCAGGATGTTCGCATCCACCGCCTCGAGCGGGTTGCCCGACAGCTCCGGCCGCAACTGCTCCTCCAACAGCTCGACGTCACCCCCAGAAAGAGCGCCCGCGCGAATTCCAGTCGAACTCTCATCAGGCTGGGGTTGTTCACCAGCACGGCGCGCGAGCGAGCGTCGCCTCGTGCTGCAACGCAGAACGGCACTTATCCTCTGGATCCATGCACTCCGCCGTCGCGATAACGGAGATGCCCCAGGAACAGCGCATCGACCTTGCCGGGGCGGTTCCCGACAAGCGAACGGAGCAACCGGCATGCTTCCCCGTGAACACCCTGCTCAAACAGGGTGCGGGCGCACACGATCTGGGAGTTGGACGAAAGATGGGACTGCTCCGCCCCCTGCTCCGCTCCTCCCCCCAGACTGGACGGCGGAAAAGAGGGGCACAGAAGAGCAGGATCGCCAAAAGGCAGGTGGCCAGAAGGGTTTTTGTGAGGGCACCACCCGAAAAAGAAGAAGCCCGAGATCCCTGTGGTCTCGGGCTTCTGAGTAAAGCACTTCGTTGCGGATCAAAGTGCGTGAAGGACTGTTAACGTTATTATTCTAGACTTGCTCCGAATGCACCCAGATAAGAGTGGGTGTCACTACTAGCTCCGAAGGTGCCGGCGGCCGATGCGGGCGCAGATGCGCCGTTAACAGCACCGTAGAACGCTCCGCCCCATTTTCCGTCATCAGCTTGCGAAGCATCGTCCGAAGCCGTGAGGGACGTTTCCCCCGTAAAGAAGCCGCCGCCATCAGTGGCAGTTGAAATCGGGGCAGATTGCAGGTAGATGGTACTCTCCAGACGGCTTCCGCCTACCTGGAAGTCCGTCACTCTACCTGAAATCTCATTGCTGGTGAAGTTGGCTGTCAAAGTCACGTTCGCATCGAACAGGTCAATATTGCCTGACTCCATAGCTGACTCTGCACACTCGCAATATGCGCCGACCGCAACACCAGAATATACCGCTGCAGTGTTCGACACAGCAGATACAGTCTCCCCCGAATACGTAAATGGGCGGTTACCATCGGCGAATGCACCAAAACTAACATCAGGGGCCGACCCCGTCTCAGGGACATGGAGCCAGAAACCAGCAGCGACATAATCTCCTGGCAGGGTACTGTCGGTCAGGTCATTGTCGGTCAAGACACTGAGGTAATACTGACCGTCATCACTGGGCATTTGCATCTCGATGTTATCGAACACAGAATTTAGGTCTCTGCTCTCCGACACACTAGTAGGAACTACAAGAGGGTTAGTGTCTCTCCCAATTAGTCGAAAAGAGATCGCATCCTGCTGGTCATTAATGACGAGAGAACGCGTTTCAGCCCTTAAATCGCTCTTTGCTTGAGTAACGTCACCGGGATCGATACCGAAAGAGGTAACACCCCCGCGGTTAGGGGTGGTTGCTGCCGCCGTTCGAAATGCGGCTTGCGTAGCTGGTAGTGGCGCACTAATGCCTGACCCCAAGATCCCGGATGTTGGGCTAGTTGGAGGGACACCAGAGGTATCACCATTGCCTGAGTCAGCGTCGCCTGCGACGACATGATGGGCGCCGAACGCGCCCACGAACGTCTCGGCGCCGTCCGTCGCCCCGAAGGTGCCGCCGACGGAGCCGGGAAGCGTGTTGTCGGCATCGCGAACCCCGTAGAACTCTCCGCCCCATTCGCCGTGATCATCCGTTCCGTTGAGAGAGGTGTCGCCCGTGAAGAAACCAGAGCTGAAGTCTCGGTGCATCAAGCTCACAGACCGCGCCGCATCACCCGCAAGCGCTACGCCATCCACAACAAACGCATCGATCGTGCCTGAGATAGTGCTGGAGCCGCCGAACACTGCGTCCAGCTCGGCATTCGCCTCGAAGACGCGTGGGGCCACCGCCGTGCCGCTGGCGCCCGCGCAATCGCAGAGCCCCGCGGCCTTCCCGCTGTAGGTCGAGGATCCCGAGACTTCCGTCGAGAAATTAAACGGACTGCTGCCGTCGGCGAATGCACCAAAACTATGGTTGGACTGCTCCGAAGTGACATGGAGCCAGAAGCCGCCGGCGATGTAATCCTCATCATCACCGCCCTCGTGGTCGTGGAAGATACTGACGTAATACTCACTGCCATCAGAAGATGATGACCCCCGCATCCCAATATTCCGGAACTCACCAAGGGAGTTGCTGGCATCCACCAGTACATCCGTTCTTCCCAAAGAAAATGAATCGATATTGGTTACGGAGCCAGAACCTGTCTGTGTTTCAAGTCTCCAGCCGTAGTTCAGGCCGTCACCATTCGGCGTCACTGTTACTGCAACCGTTGAGGCGGACGCGGCTTGGGTGACGCTGCCGCGGGTGGGGGTGGCCGCCGCCGCGGTGGGGAGCACAGATCGCACCGAATCTGCACCTGCCTCTGTGATGGCGCCGCGCAAGAATTGCAGCGTCGTCGGAAGCGTGGAAACACTGCCGCCGCCGCTACTGCCGCCGCCGCACGACGTCAGCAACGTCAGTGCTGCGACGCTGACTGCGGAAGTCATGCTCGCTGTAAGTTTCTTGTTCATGGTTTTCTCTCTCCTGTTAGGTTTTTGGTTCAAGAATGTCTAGGTGTTTTCACGCTTTAGGTCATACGCTCAAAAAGGCAGGACGACCATTGATTGGCCGTCCTACCCCAGTCGAATTGGATTCGATCAGAAGTCCACCCGATAGCCCACCGCGAAGCGATCTCTGTCAAACGAATCATCATCGGAATCGAGATTGTCGTACTCGGCGAAGACCCGAGCACGGCTTCCAAGGTCATACTGCACCCCAAGGGTCACAAAGCTTTCGTCGAAATCGGCAGATCCCTCTTCAAGGGTGTCTCTTTCCCAGATGGCACGAAGAGTAGCCTTGCCCACGCCAAGCTGGCCAGCCAGAGAGTGGAGTTTCTTCTCCTGGCCATTGTCACGGTCGGTCTGACCGTACCAGTAGTCGAGAGACCAATTGTCTTGCCCGTAGCCGAACGCAAGACCCAAAGTGGTCGGGTTGATCTCCGTATCGGTGCGGG
>RKSA01000092.1 GCA_007571115.1 Gammaproteobacteria bacterium | reverse complement strand
GTCTGCGCGAGGTACTCGGCCTTGTAGCGCCCGATGTCCACGTTGCTTGGGCACTCGGCTTTGCAGCCTTTGCAGCTCAGGCAGAGGTCCAGCGTCTCGAGGACATCGGGGTCGGCGAGCCCTGCAACCTCGAGCTGGCCCGAGAGCGCCAGGCTGTTGGCTTGCACAGCCGTGCCCGTGGTCGAGGGTAGCGTTTCGCTCTGGCCAACGGCGATGCCGGATGATCGCGGCGGCGCTGCCTGGCTTTGCAGCGACGCCGACAGGGCTGGTGAGGGGCCTCTTTGCCGCCAGTAGTCCCAGGCCTTGCGGTAGTGATAGTCGGATATGAAATTGAGGTCGGTGCAGTACGACATCAAGTCGCCGAAGCGGCTCCCTTCGCCGCCGGACACAAAGCGCCGCCAGTTGCGGTCCCAGCCGCGTCCCGGGCCCAGCGCACCTTCGGCATGTGGATAGTTGTCGTCGGCGTCGTCGGCTTCGCAGCCGGGAGTATGCCCGAGGCTCAGATTGTGGCCGAGCTCGTGGGGGATCGTGTTGTGGATGTCGAGAATGCTCACCGCCACCCAGCCCGGCCGATGGCCAAGGCCTGCCAGCCTTCCGACCCTGAAGCCGATGATGCCGTGATAGAACTCGTGCCGCTCGGCGTCGCGGTTCCACGACCGGAACAGCGCCGAGTGCATGTCGTACAGGTCATCTTCCGGATCCGCAGTCTGGACCGGGCCGATTTCCGCCTCGAAAGCATCGGCGACGGGCAGATAGGCCAGGACTCCCGCCATCAATGCATCGGTGTCGAGTTCCGGCTGCGCCCCGTCAGGCAGCACAAAGGGAAAGAAGGTGATGCGCAAGCGCGGCGCCTCCTCGCCCTCGATGACGTATGGCGAGGAAACGTTGTCTTCCTCGTTGGTTTCGGCAAGCTCTCCGTCAGGGTCGATGACGTGTACGAGGCGATTCGATCGTGCGAATTGTGCGCCTGAAACTTCGAACACGTATTCGCTGCGCCAACCGCCAGCCTCCATGGCCTGGGTGATCGGCGGCGCCGCTTGCGGCAGGCGCTCGACGAGGGTCGCATCGTCGGCGTCAAGAAGCCGGGCGATGACCACCGGCGGCTCGGCAACGCCATGGTCGATCTCGACCGCCAAGGCCGCAGCGCGGCCGAGAATGGGAGTGTGCTGCTCGGTCCAGTCGGCATCGGCGGCGGCGCGTTGCAGAACCAGGGGCCCCTGGAAAACCGAAAACGAATGAAAAGCCGCATTGCCATTGCTCGCCGGATCGCTGGAATAGTCGGGATTGCGCTCGCGCGGAGGCGGCATCTCGACTCCGGTAATCAGGGTTCTCCTGGTGATTCCATGGAAATCGAACCAGTCGAGATAATGCTCCTGGAATTCCCATGGCAGGGTTCCCTTGAAGTTGTTGTCCCCGAGTGAAAGAGCGGTCAATCTCGGCAACTCGGCGAGTTGCCGAGGTATTTCCCCCGACAGGCGGTTGCCGCTGATGTTCAGTTGCGTCAATTTCTCCAGATTTGCGATTTGCAGCGGGATCGTGCCGCTCAGCGCATTGTTCTGCAATGCCAGAATCTGCAATTCGGCAAGATCGCCAAGCTCAGCCGGAATCGGGCCAATCAGGCCGTTGTCGCCAAGAGTCAGACTGCGCAGATTCTTCAGGCTTGCCAGCCCGGCAGGGATGGCGCCGCCGAGCTGGTTGCCGTCGAGCTGCAACACTCGCAGCCTTGCAAGCCGCGTCAGCCACGGCGGGATTCCGCCGCTCAGCTCGTTGCTGCCGAGATCGAGCCGCTGCAAGGACTTCAGGCTGCTCAGTTGCACCGGGAGCTTGCCCCGCAAGCCTGCCTCGAGCAGGTCGATGGCGGTGACCCTTCCGCTGATGACGGTGACCCCTTCCCAGTCCCCGACTCGCAATTGCCCTTCCTTGCCCCAACTCCCCAAGGGCCCCGACTGGTCCGAGCCGTTTAGCAGCATGGCGTTGGCGAAGCTGACGAGCGCCAGACAGTCGGTCACCGCTGCAAGATTGCGCGCGGGGCTCGTGACGAATCGCCCGTCCTGGCAGCCTTGCCTGTCGATCAGCAAGGGGCTGGGCTGCGGCCCGCCAGACAAGCCGGGCAAGACCGGCGCCAAGGCGGCGAAGGCAGCCCCCGCAAAGGGCAGGCCCGTCGCGGCAACGGCGCCGTCGCACGATGCCCCGACTCGTTGCGTTCCGAGCGTGCCAGCCGATTCGAACTCGTCGAGAAAGCGGATGGTGCTCGCGCCGCCTGGCAGCTTGATCGAGGCCTGGGTCAATGCAGTTCCGTTTTCATCGAGCAGCTCGAGCTGGCAGTTCGTTTCCTGCTCGGCCGCATTGGCGAAGATGAGCGCGTAGTTGCCAGAACGGGGCATTGCGGGAAACTCGAAACCGTTCGCCGAGCGAACGGAGGCAACCGTCGTCATTCCGGCGAGCGTCTCTTGCACTTGCAAGGACAGGAAATTGTGCGCCGTCGCCGCGTGCTCGCATTCAACGGTGGCGAAACCCACGGCCAACGCCGGGTCGCCAGGGCTCGTCAAGACTTCGTGGGCGCCAGGCGTCGGCAGCGTGACCGCAGTGCCGCTGGCGCCGCTCGATCTGGCAAAGTCGCGTGCGGTGAGACCGTCGCCGTGAATCGTCAGCGAGCATTGATTGGCGGCGTCGGAAGTGTTGACGACGACGAGCCGCGAGCGGAAGCCGACACCATCGACGACGAGCGGAATCGTCGCCATTTCCTCGCTGCCGCTGGGCAGCACGGCTGCAGGCAGCGACGCGAACGTCGCTCCCGCGAGGGGCACTCCCAAGGCGCCAACGGGGAGATCGCACGACAAGGCCAGCGCAGCGCCGGGAAACCCCGTCGGCACGGTTTCCGGGAGCGGTTCGAGATGGAAGGTGGTCGAGCGGCTGGGGATGCTGATCGACCGGCTCGGCAGGTTCTGGCTCGCGTCAAGTTCCAGCGAACACGTTGCAGCGGCGTTCGAGTTGTTCGACAGCGCGAGCCCCATCGAGCTGACCTGCTCTGGCCAGGGAAACTCGAATCGTGTTGCCGCCGCAGCGCTGGGCAGGGCCGTCATGGCGGTGAAAGCGCCAGCAGTTCGCTGGCTGAGCAGGACGCGCGCGGCGACCGGCCCGATGCATTCGATTTCGCCATAGCCGAAGGTCAGGGGCTCGGTGCCTTTGCTCACCAGGGTCACGCTCGATCCCTGGGAATCGAGCCAGATGCTTGCCAGCGAGTCCGTCACCGAAAAATCGCGGTGGGGCCTGAAACGGCTTTCGGTAAGTTCCGGCCCTTGCAGCATGAGCACGCATTGGTTCGGCACTTCCAGCTCGTTGACGAGCATCAGCCAGGTCTGGAAGCCGCCACCGTCGATGATCAGGGGGAGGAAATGCTCTCGCCCGGAGGCTTCCCCGGGCGCCTGGCCGAAAACCGGCAAGGCGTGGCATAGCAGCAGCAAGGCAAGGCAGCGAGCGAACAAGAGTTTCTCTCCCCGTGGAAGCGGTGCGCATGGAAGATCCGTGTCGCCGACGATCATAGTCGATTCGCGCAGGAGAGTCATGCGGCCTGGGTCGTTCGGATCTGCAACATCACTCTATCTCACGGGGAGTGATGTTGGGTGTGGCGAGTTGTTCGAGCAGGTCGATGGCGGCGCTGGGCATTTGGCAGAGCGAATCGTCGCGACCGTAGCGCAGGCCGTTCTGCTGCCAGGGAGCGTGTTCGAGCCGGGTCAGCATGTCGAGCAGGCGAGCGTCGAGCTCGCGCTGGCTGAAAGGCTCGCCGCAGACCTCGCCCGACCCGGCCTTGATGATGTGGCTGGCGTAGCCGCAAGTCGCCGTGGTCAGCACCGGAAGCCCCGCGACGGTTGCTTCGAGCAGGACGTGGCCGGCGCTTTCGACGTAGGCGGGATGCAGGAGCAGGTCAGCGGCCTGGTAGAGGCTTGCCACATCGTCCTGCCCTGGCAGCACCGTGAACCGGTCGCTGACGCCGAGCCTGCGCGCGAGCCTGCGGAACCGCACTGGCCGGTCGCTGCCGACGAGGACGAAGCGGCAATCGCTAGCGAGTCGCTCCGGCAGCGAAGCGAAGGCGCGCAGCGAACGATCGACTCCCTTGATGCGAAATCCCGAACCGACTTGCAGGATCAGCGTTTGCCGCTCGGCAATGGCGAGCTCGCGCCGCAAGCGGCGCCGTGCCTGGGGGTCGCGTGCAGCGACCTTGCGCTCCTCGGCGAGGCCGGGAGGCAACAGATGCAGGCGTTCGGCGCTATCGGGGTAATGCCTTAGGTATTCGTCGCGTTGCCGCGCGGTCAGCAGCAGCACTGCGGTCTTGCTCTCGGCGCCGAACACGCTTTGCTCCCAGGCGCTGAAATGCCTGAAACGCGGAGTGTAGCGATACCACGCTGGGCGCTGGTTTTGGGCGATTTCGGCAAAACACGGGTCCGCAGCGAAATAGGCATCGAGCAGGGGCATCTTGTTAAAACCAACGACGAGCTCGACGGGATCAGCCGCCAGCGCGCGCCGCACCTGCTCGGCGTAGCGCCGGTAGCGGCTCAGCCGGCCCAGTGCCGATGCCTCGATCAGGTTGACACGCAAACCGTCCGGTCGCGGCCCACGCCAACGCATCGCATGAACGGTCAGGTCGTGGCCGCGAGCCAGGCATTCCCTCGCCAGCCGCATCATGTCGCGTTGCTGGCCGCCATGGGGGAACCACGAATGAATCAGGAAGGCGATTTTCATGATGCTGTCAGCCTGCAACGAGTTGCTCGAAGCGGTGCCAGACTTGTTCGGGCTTGTGGGTTGCGAAGCACGGTGGCTGCACTTTCAGGGGGCCGGTTGGCAATTCGTCGAAGAGCGCTGGGCCTTCGTATGCGCAAGCCTTTTTCATGCAAGGGGCGCATTGCAGATCCGAGGCGAGATGCAACTGCTGGCGGCCGAAAGTTCCCGTGAGCTCGGGGCTCGTCGCGCCGTACAGGGTCAGCGCCGGCTTGCCGAGGGCCGCCGCGAGATGGCCGAGACCGGTATCGACCGCGATCATTCCGCTCGCCTTGAGCATGTGCCGGGCGATTCCCGTCAGGCTTTGGCTCGCCAGCACCGTCACCTGGTCACTGCCATTGGCGATCGATTCGGCTCGGCGCCTTTCGCGCTCGTCACCCCAGGGAAGCAGGATCCGATAGCCTGCCGCCACTGCGAGCTCGCCGAGCCGGCGCCAGTACGCATCGGGCCATTGCTTGGTTTCCCAGGTGGTGCCGTGGAGAAACAGCACCGGGCCGGTTCCGGGCGGGGCCAGCTCCTCACCGATTCGCGAGAGGTCGATTCCGTAATCGACTTGCTCGCCATAGCGGTAATTGAGCGTTCGCGCGAACAACTGGCGCACGCGCTCGACGGCATGATCGCCCCAGGGAACCGGGTACGAGCGGTTGTAGAACAGCGACGACAGCGGCTCGCGCGCGGTCTGGTTGCTCAGGCCGATCGTCAGCCCTTTTGACATGCGGCTGATGATGCCGCTCTTGACCAGCCCCTGGGCGTCGATCACCAGGTCGTAATGCTCGCTGCGCAGGCGCCGCCGAAACTCGCGCAACTCGCGATCACGCAAGGTTTTCAGCAAGTTGCGCCGCCAGCGGCGCAGCGAGACGGGAATGACCTTGTCCACTGCTCGATGCCAGCCGGGAACCTCGATGAAGTTCTCCTCGACAACCCAGTCGAACACGACATCCTTGCGCGCATGGGCGGCGTCGGTGACCGCAGGCAAGGTGTGGATGATGTCGCCGAGCGAAGAGACCTTGACTATGAGAATCCGCAATTCGCCACTTCTCCGCTGTTTTCGTCTCGCAGGCCGTCGATGGCGGTCGCCACGGTTTCGGGCCGCATTTCGTTCAGGCAGCGCAGATGCCCATACGGGCATTCGCGGCGGTGACAAGGCTGGCACTCGATTCCTGTGGCGAGCAATTCTACCTTGCTGGCGAGGGGCGGCGTGAACGATCCCGAGCTCGATCCATAGATCGCGACCAATGGCCTGTCCAGCGCCGCAGCGACGTGCATGAGGCCGGAATCGTTGGCAACGACGACATCGCTCGCCGACAGCAGGTCGATCGCTTCGGCCAGGTTCGTGCGGCCCGTCAGGTCGCGGCAGTGATGCGCCAGTTCCGGCGCGATCGCGGCCGCGATCGCGGCCGCGATGGCGCGGTCATTCGCCGAGCCGAACAGCCAGACCTGCCAGCCCAGGCGCAAATAGCGATTCGCGAGCGCGGCATGATGCGCCGCAGGCCATTGCTTGGACGGGCCAAATTCGGCGCCGGGGCAAAGCGCGAGCACCGGCTGCTCGCGGTGCAAGCGCAATTTCCGGCAGGCAGCCTCAAGTTCGTCGGGCCGCACCGTGAGCCTTGGCGCGAGCAAGTCGGCAGGGGCCGGACTGTCGGCGGGCCGCGCCAGCGCGGCGAAACGCTGCGCCATCAATGGCAGCTTCTGCTTGTCGAGGCGGCGACAGTCAGTGAGCAGCAAGTCGCGCCATTCGCCTCGCCAGCCGATTCGCTCGGGGATCCTCGCCTGCCAGGGAATCAGCGCCGACTTGAACGAATTGGGCAATACGATGGCGTGGCTGAAGCCCTCGCGCCGCAAGGCCCTGCCGATTCGCCGCCGCTCGCGCCAGGCCCATTCGCCGTGCCGAAAAGGCAGGGCCTGGCCAGCGGCGACTTCGGCCATTCGCGCCAGCAGGGGCCTGGTCCACGCCGGCGCCAGAACGACGATCCCGTTGTGCGGATTGTCGGCCTTGAGCTGGCGGAACAGCGCCTGGGCCATGACCATGTCGCCAACCCAGGACGGGCCCACGATCAGGTACTTGCCGGCAGCGGCGCGGCCTCCGCGAGCCGCTGGCGTGGTTGCGGGGCTCGCCGTCATGCTGGCTTGCCGGTCTTCATTCGACCAGCTTCACCCATTCTCCGGGCTCGGGGCTGCCGATGGGATAATCGCCGTTGAGCAGACGCAAGGTCTCTTCGGCGTGGTCGCTGATTCGCGAATTCTGCGCCGCCACCGCATAGTCGAAGTTCTCGTCAGCGATCACGTAGCGGATTCGCAATTCCTGGGCGAGCGACTCCTCGCCCCGCTCGATGGGCCGGAAGCTGCGAATCGCCTCGAGCACGAGCGAGTCGGCCTCCTCGAAGCTCGCATCGCCCGGCGCACTTGGCTCACTTGGCGCACTTGGTGCATTTGGCGCGCTTGGTAAAGAGGCGCGGAACAGATACGCGCGGGAACCCAGATAGATTGCCGCGACGCGCTCCTTGCGACCGGTTTGCGCGTTGACTGCGATTCCGGTATGGCCAAGCAGCCGGAACTGTTCGAGGGCCTCGGATTTTTCCAGCGGCGCACCCTGCAAGTGCGCGACCAGGAAATCCCGCGGCGACTGATTGCTGCGCAGGCGCTGCGCCTCGACCGTGAGCGAGCCTTGGGCTGGCGAGGGGGCGGTCGCGGTCGCGGTGGTCGTCGTTTCGTCAACGAACCAGTTCTCAGGAAACACCATCGTGTAGCCAAGCAGTGGCTGGTAATAGCGATTGCGCGTCTCGCTGGTTTTCGCGCGACGGCTGGGGCCGAAAATCATTCCTTCGGTCGCTTCGCGAAACCGGCTGTTGTCTGCGGGCTTGATCGCCTGGGGATCGAGATTGCGAACGCTGGCGATCGTTTGCTGCAAGCGCTGATCGTTGCGCGGATGCGAGGCGAACAGGCCGTGATAGCCGCCGCCGCGATTGCTCGTGAGGCGCTGAAAGTCCTCGTGGTGCTTGAGCACGCTCAAGGCGTCGATCATCGCCATCGGGTCATAGCCGGCATCGCGCAGATATTCAGCGCCGAGCCGGTCGGCCTCGAGCTCGTGTTCGCGCCCGTAGCCGCTCAGGCCGGCCTGGGCCCAGATCGACGCGACTTGCGAGATCTGCGAGCCGACGTAGCCGCTGCCGGTGGCCACCGAAGTGACGAAGCCGCCAAGCTGGGCCGCGACCTGGGCCAAGGTTCCCCGGGCGTGCTGCTGCACGCTATGGCGGGCCGTGACGTGGGCGATCTCGTGACCAATCACTCCGGCGAGCTCGGCTTCGGCATTGAGAAAGTTGAGCAGGCCGCGATTGACGTAAATATAGCCGCCCGGCAAGGCGAAAGCGTTGATTTCGGGGCTGTCGATGATGAAGAACTGGTATTCGAGCTCTGGCCGGTCCCCCACTTTGGCGAGGCGATTGCCGATTTCGCTCACATAGGCATTCAATGCCTCGTTTTCGTACAGGATCACGCCCTGCATGATTTTCTCGTGCTCTTCGAGGCCGATTTTCTTCTCGCGCTCGGCCGACATGAGCACCAGATTGGGAGCGCCCGTGGCAGGATTGACCGCGCAACCCGAAGGCAATGCCAGCAAGGCAAGGCACAGGGCGAGAAAGGGCCAGCCTCGCGCAGCGACCTTGCCGGGTTCATGGAAAAACCGCTTCGTTTTCATGCCAATTCCCATCACTTCCTGCCCCGCTCTTTCGTGCCCTTGTTGCTGCCCATCCGGCCCTTGCGCCGGAACTCGCTCTTCGAAGTCGCGCCCGGGCGCTGCTCAGCCGCCGATGACAAAATCCTTCAACTGATCTCCGAGGCGCTGGCAGGCATTCGCCTCGACCCGCGCGATCAGCGGTATCGGAATCACCACCGCAGGCATGTAGGATTGCCCGGTGGCATCGGCGCTGATCGTTCCCACCGCGCTGAATTTGCTGACATCCCAAACCCTCGCGCTGAAACTCGCGTCGTCCTCCCAGGAGCCGAAGCCGAAGCAGCCGGCGCCGCCAGGCGCGACGGTACAGGAAATCGAGCCGTTGCGATCGATCGTTTCGGTGAATCCATCGAGCCAAATGATGTAGCGAATGCCGAAATCGCGCATCGTCAAGGCGACCTGCTCCTCGGCCATGAGCCTGCCGAAGTCCTGAACTCGCAACGGCGCGGTGCGAGGCTCGAACCAGGGGAACATCGAATCGAGGAATTGCTGCTCGGGGACGACGCTGAGGCCGTTCGAGCCCTGGGCGATGCGGTCGCCGACGCATTCGACGAAATCGGCGCTCGTGTCATGGCTGCTCACCTGGCGGCGACCGAGAATCACCACCGACTCGCCGCTTTCGATGCCGGTCTCGCCCTGGCGGAATTCGTCGACGGTGGTGCTCGTGCAGCCCACTGCGAGCAATAGCCCCAGGCAAAACAGCCCGCCAATGGCACCACGCGAAAGTTTCATGGCATGTGCTCCTTCTCCTTCAACGCGGCAGGCTCGCCAGCCAATCGCTGATTTCGGGAACCCGCGCGAAACTGAGCGTGAAAGTCGAAGCCAGGTCGCGCAGGGCGACGACCGCCGCCTCGTTGATCGCAGCCTCGGTTTTGAGAAAGGTCTCAGTCGGCGTCTTGCCGTAGGAAGTGAGCATCCAGTCGGCAAGAGGCTCGCCTTCGGCAGTCAGCAGGCGCATGTTGTACTTGATCCACACTTCGTACACATCGAGCCGGGTCTTTTCCGGCAAGGCGAGCTGGAATTCCTCGATGCGGGGAACGAAGATCGCATCGACGCCGGTCCCTGCGGCATCGGCGATGCCATCGACGAATTCCACCCGGTCGAACATCGCTGGCAGTATCGCGTCGAACAGCTCGATGTGCGATTCGCCGCTCAGGATGTGGTATTGCTCGTCGCCGGTTTCGCCGTACTCGGTATAGGCGAACTGCCGCAGGCTGTCGTCGTAGACCACGGCGACCGTGACGGGAAGCTTGCCGACATTGGGGGACGGGAAACTGCCGCTGACGACCACACTGCTCGCGCCACAGCCGGCAAGCAGCAAGGCCGACAGCACGAGCAATGCCTTCCGGGCCGCTCTGGCGGCAGTTTTCGCCATAGTCTCCATGATGGTTTCCGCAATGATTTTCGCAATGGCTTCCGCAATGATTTTCGCGACAGTTGCCACTGCTCCGACGTTCCCCCGCTTCGCTCGCATCGGGCCTGCGGCACTCATCGATAGTCGTTCAAGCCGACGAAGGTGCCGCCGTTCCGATGGGTCAGTTCGCGCATCAGCGAAGCGTAACGATAACCGCTTTGCTGGAATCGCGCGAAGCTGTTGCCCAATATTACAGGAAATCCGATGCCGTGGATGCGCACGAGCCGCTCGCCCTTGGCGTTCTCGACATTGATCCGGTCGACCACGCGCAGCACCTGCTCGATCGAGCCGCCCTGCTGGAAGTCGTCTCCGAGCACGTAGATGCTGATCTTCTTGTCCGGCGAGTAGAACGACGAGATCGCAGCCGTGACTCCCTCCACCGGGCTGCTGTTGCTGAACGGATCCCAGGTGCGCAAGGTGTTGATGATCTGCACGCGGCGGCTGGGAGTGTCGCGAATCCATCGGCCGCGAAACGAATCGAACATGTAGTCGCCCATGTCGTTCATGACCTGGATGCCTTTCACCTCGGGGTAGACGTCGAGGGTTTCCTCGATCACTTCGAGCATCCTGCCCCAGGCGTTTTCGTACATGCTCCCCGAGGTGTCGATGACGAAAATGATGTACTCGCTATCGACGGGAACGCCGCCGATATAGCTGCTCTGGCGCACATCGGATGCGGCGAACAGCCTTTGCATCTCCTCGGTCAGCGTTTGCCGCGCGAGCAGCAAGCGGCCGATTTCCTCGCTGATCTCATCGCCTTCGGCCTTGGCTAGCGCGTATTCGCCCTCGAGAGACTCGCGGCGGCTGCGCAGGCTCGCGACGAGTTCCTGCACGGTGGCTTGGCGCTGTCGGCTCGAATCGAGCTCCTGGCGAAGTTCGGCGGTCTCGTCGCGAAGCGCGAACAACTGCTCCTGCATCTGCTGCACCACCTCGGCGGGAACGATCTCGGCCAGGTCGACGCTCGCCGGCGCCGCCGACTTGGTAATCATGAGCAGGATGATGATCGCGCCGAAACCACACGAGGCGACATCGAGAAAGGAGATGCTGAACTGTTCGACGGTGCGGTTGCGGCGCATCATGCCTGCTCCATTCCGGCGTGTTTCACGGCCAGTCCTTCGCTGGCGAGAGGAACGAGCCTCGCGTTGCCATGGCGAGCTGCCAGTACGCCGCAGCAGCGCTCGGATCGCCTTCCAGCGGCATCAGTATGATATTGACCGGAACTCCGGGAGGAAGTTCTTCGATGGCTTCCTCGAACAGCTCGACGCGCTTGCCGGGAGTGACCAGCCCCGAGGCCGGCCCGGTCCGGTCGACCGTCGGCAGGCCATCGGTGAGCAGGAAGATGTTGTCCGGAGGCGGCGACATGCCAGCCGCGAGGCGGAACACTTCCTCGAGGTTGGTGCCACCGCTCGGCACCGTGGCGCGCAGATTGGCGACCGCCTGCTCGAGCTGGTCGCGGTCGGCGATTTCGCGCCAGCTTTGCGGGTCGCCTGGGACCATCGGCCGCACCTCGGTGTTGAAGGTCCAGATCTGGTAGCGGCTCGTGACGGGGATCTGCGTCGTGATCCAGTCTGCGGCGCGCAGCACCCTGCGCCATTTCGGCGCGAGCACCTTGCGCTCGTCAGGCATGTTGCGCGTGCGGATGATGTTGACGAGGGTCTCGTCGAGCATGCTCGCGGAGCTGTCCATGAGGATCAGCACGCGTTGCCCGCCGAGGAACATCCCGGACAGGTACTGCCGGTTGCCGTCGCCGAGGAACTGGCGAACGTTGTTGCCGGCGCGGTCGAGCTCGCTGGCCTGCAATTCCTCGATGCGCACCTCGAGGGACTCGATGTCCGACACGAGCCGCTCGCGCAACTGCTCGCTATCGACGTCATCGCTGTTGAGCAGGTCGACTTCGCGTTGCAGCATCTCGACGGCCTCGCGCAGGTCTTCGGCCTCGATTTCGCCGGCCTGGTACTCGCTGGTCAGCGCGGCGATCAGCTCGCGCAGCTCGACGTTGTCCTGCTCGCTGATGCTGATCTCGCGCTCGAGCAGGTCGCGCTCGATCTCGAAGCTCTCATTGCCCAGGGCATTCGAGTCGGTCGAGGCGTGGTCGAGGATCAGGAACAGCAGGATCACCGCGCCAAAGCCGCAGAACATGACGTCGAGAAAGGCCAGGCTCAGCGGCGAAACGCCGCGCCGACTCCTGGCGTTGCCACTAACCATCGCGAACCTCGATCAAGAGCAATTCATCGGCAAGTTCGGCGAAGCCGACGCGGTCGCCGAGTCGCAGCGGCAGCACCCCGCTGACCAGGGCGCCGTTGAGGCGGAATTCGCTCGCGCCGCAATCGAGCACCACCTCGGAGCTTCGCGAATGCATCGTTCCCAGGGTCTGGTCCGGGCCGGGCAGATCCAGGGCCAGGGCATTGCCGCTGCCGTTGGCCTGCCTCACCAGGCGCAGCTCGTCTACCGGCAAGGCGCGATTGCGGAACAACACATGGGTTGGCGCACGCGGCGCAGCGCGCGGCTTCGCCGCTGGCACACTCACTGCCGGCAAGGCGCGAATCCGCTGGATTCCTTCCCCGGCGACGATCGATTCGCGATGGCGAAGGCAGGCCTCGAGAGCGGCTTCCGCCGGCGCGACTCGTGCCGGACCCGCCGAGCCCAGGGTCGCGACTGCGCCGGGAAGCAGCGCGAGCCGATGATCGAGCACGATGGCGCCGCCAGGAGATTCAGTCAATTGCCGCAGTGGCCGCAACAGTTCCTGGTAGCCGTCGCGACAGGCGGCGAGCAATCGTTGCCGGGGAAGTTTCGCGGCATGGCTGGCGCCACCGGCTTGCAATTCGAGCGTTACATGATCGTGCTGCTCGTGTTGGCCCGGTTCGCCGCCTTGCGCCCAGTCTGCGAGCAGCGAATAGAGCTGCTGCTCGGAGCTGGCGTCGTGCTGCGGATTGAAGCGGCATTGCCGGACAAAGGCATCGTTGGCGATGCGCAGCAATGCATCGAGCAGTTGCTGACGGCCGAATTGCGGAACTTGCACGACCTTTTGGACGACCAATTCGGCGCTCGAGTCGCCACCCAAGCCACCTTCTTTCCTGCGCATCCGGGTCAGCAGGCATTGATGCAGATGCAAGCCGACGTGCACGACGCACTCCTCGGCGGCTTCGCTCGCAGCAGCCAGGGCCGAATCGACGATGCCAACGAGTTCGAAGGGGCATTGCCGCGCCAGCCCGAGCAACACGCCGAGCTGCTCGTTGCCGTAATGGCCGGGCACGGCGAAGATCGCCTCGCCATCGAGCTCGGCTTGCCGGGCCAATTCCTGGAGCTGGAACCAGGCGAGGTCGGCGTGATGGCGGATGCGCCCGGCGCCCGGCAGCGGCTTCATGTCGAGCTCGTGCCAGAACCTGGCATGGCTTTGCGTCGGGTAGATTCGATGCTGCCGCTCGGCTTCGGCGCCGAGAAGCACCGCTCCCTCCTTGAGCAAGGCGAAGCCGGGGCTGGCCGCGATCACGCCGCTGCCGCCCCCCACTTGCAGCGCAACATCGTTCAGCTCGACGGCTCGCGGGATCACGTGCCGGGCTCCTGACCAGGCACCTGCAGGCGCCGGATCAAGTGCTCGTCGCAGTAGTTCTGGCAGTCGAGCACGAGCCGGTCCTGCAGCAACTGCAACTGGTGCAGCAGGAACATGAGCAAGATGCTCACCGCCAGCGCGACGAAGGTCGAATTGAAAGCGAGGCCGAGGCTTTGCGTGACGCCGACGATATCGCCAGCGACCGCCTGATGCGCCTGGCCAAGCGCCGTGGCGATGCCGCGAACCGTGCCGAGAAAGCCGATCGACGGAATCGCCCAGGCGACATAGCGGACGATGCTGAGCTCGGTTTCGAGCCGGTCGGCTTCGGTTGCGCAGACGTCCTTGACCGTGTTGGAGACATCCTGAATGCTGTGAGTGGCATGGAACCTGTGCAGGCCGGCGAGCAAGGCCCGGGGGAGCAACTGGTTGCGTTCGCGTTCGGGCAGCGCCTGCACCGGCCGCGAATATCCGCGCGCGTCCTCGGGCAGGATGCTCATCCCCTCGGACAACGCGATCAGGCTGCGGTCGAGCAGCGAGCGCTCGCGGGTCGTCGCCAGCGTTTTCATGCCGATGATCGACAGCGCCCAGAGAAACAGGATGATGCAAGTCTCCTGCTCGATGTTGCGCAGGACGATGTAGACCGACACCTCGGGTTCGTAGTCGGGATCCGCCTGCTGCAACTGCGTCTGCTGTTGCTGGATGAACTCGGCATTCGGCCGGATGATCGCGACGTACACGGCGTGGACGACAATCACCACGGTAATCAAGGCCGCGACCTGGTAGAGCGTCTGGTAGAGCAGGCCCTGTCTCATGATTTCTGGTCCTTCGTTCTCGGTCTCGAATTCGTTTGCAAATGCCCGGTGTCAAATGTCGGCGGGGAACGACACGCCGAGGTCGCGGGAAACCTGCTCGGTGGGGATGAAGCGCTCGAATTCGCCGCCCTCGCCGACTTCTTCGCCGCCCTCTTCGCTGGTCTCTTCGCCGTTCTCGCCGGTCTCTTCGTCCTGCTCGCCGGTTTCGGGAACTGTCTCTGCCTCTCCTTCACCGGTCGCGGCTTGCCGGGGCGCCTGCCCTTGTTCCAGGGTCTGACCGCCGTCCTGGCCATCCTGTTCCTGCCCGGCACACACGGGGCTTCCCGCAACGAACACGACGAGCACCGAAAGTTTCCATAGCAAGCCGCGCATGACTCATTCCTCCTCGAGATAGCGCGCCACGCGGAAACCAAGATCGTAACGCGGCGCAGTGCCAAAATCGCGATACGACAGCCGCAGCTCGGTAATCGAGGCCTGGGCCCAGCTCGAACCGCGGATCGCATGGGATTCGCCGGTTTCCGCGCCAAGCGGATCGGTCGCGATCGAGCCACTCAATCCCACCGAGCCGTAATGGTCGTGCATCCACTCGGAGACGTTGCCGGCCAAATCGTACAGGCCCCGGCGGTTCGGCGGAAACGAGCCCACCGGCGCCGCGACGAGCTCGCCGTCGTTGTAGTCGCGCAAGACCTCGGTCAGAAAGCTCTGAGCGCCGAGATCGGCGAAATTCCCCGCGCGGGGAGGCGGCGGCAAGCTCTCCCCCCAAGGGTAGCGCAAACTGTTGCCCTTGGCATCGACCCGTGCCGCCCAGGCCCATTCGGCTTCGCTTGGCAGGCGATAGCCATGGGACTCCGTATCGAAACCGACGACCTGGCCATCGGCGACGCGATAGAACGGTGGCAGCGATTCCTGTTCGCTCAGCCAGTTGCAAAACAGCGCGGCCTGCTGCCAGGAAATCCGCGCGACCGGCTGGCTGGCATTGTCGAGGGTCTTGCCAGAGACGGTGCCCGAGCTGTGCTGCGCGTCGTACTGGCGAAACTCGCCGTTGGTGGTTTCGGTTTCCGCAAGATAGAAAGGGCGTTCGAGAATGACTTCGCGCAAGGTCTCGTTCGGCCTCCTGCCGGCCTCCCGGCGCGAGGAACCGAGGGTGAAGGTGCGCCCCTCGGGGAAGAACAGCCGCATCGTCTGGCCCGCAGCATTGGTCACGACGCGGATCCGCTCGAGCCGCGCCTCTTCGAGCGACTGCAAATTGGCGCGGATGATCTGGCCGAGTCCAGGGCGGGGAACGAACTCGGTCGAATAGGGAACATGGCCGTTGCGGCGGATCTCGATCATCTGGCTCGCTGCAAGCAGCTCGACGCTTTGATTCGCCAGGCCGAGCAGTTCGCCATTGACATAAAGCTCGGCATCGGCAGGCTCGGCTTCGACGCGAACGCTGACGAGCACCGGCTCCAGTTGCACCCGCAGGTCGTGCTGCTGGTCGGCACCGATTTCGAGGCTCGCGCGATGCTGCTGGTAGCCTTCGTGAAACAGCGTGAACTCGTGGGAACGGCCGGGTTCGAGAGCGACCTCGAGAGGAGTCAGGCCCTGGAAATCGCCACCGACGGTCACGCTGGCGCCCGAAGGCATCGACTGCACGAACACCAGCCCGTCGGCAGGCTCGAGCGCGACCTCGGGCAATTGCAGCGCCTCGCCGGCGACGACTTCGAGCGGAACTTGCCAGGCCTTGTGCTGGGGCAGGCGCAAGGTCAGCGAATGCCGGCCTTCGAGAATTTCCGCGACCAATGGCGTGTACCCGACGAGTTCGCCGTCGACGAGCGCCTCGGCGCCGGGGGGAGTGCTCGCAAGGCTGACTTCGGCCCAGGCGGGCTCCAGCACGGCCTCGAAATGCTGCTCGACCTGCCGACCCTCGACGACGACCTCGCGGCGAAACTCGCGATAGCGGTCGAGACTGACGACGAGTTCGTAGGCGCCGGCCTCGACCGCGACCCCGGCCACGGGAGTCAGGCCGATATCGGCGCCGCCGAGGCTGACCCGCGCTCCGGGAAGGCCACCGGCAGCGACCGAAATCACCCCCGGCAGCGGCGCCAGCACATAGCTCCGGGCCTGGGAGGCTTCCTCGCCCACCTCCAGCACGATGTCGCTATCGCGGTAGCCCTCGTGGCTCAGGTGCAACCGGTACTCGCCGCTGCGCAGCAGGTAGCGGGGGCCGATCTTGAAGCGGAGTCCGCCAGTCAGCTCGATTTGCGCCGCGAAGGGCTCGACCTCGATATAGACCGAACGCGCGCTGAGCACGAACCATGTGGCGAATCCGCTCAAGGCCGCGAAAGCCGCGACGAAGCCATAGAGCCAGCGCCAGCGAAAGGAGAAGCCGCGCCGTTCCTCGCCGGGAGGGGAGAATTCGACCGGAGTGATCGCCTCGACCGGTTCGGCATCCTGCCCGGTCAGGCCGGAATCGCGTTGCGACATCGCTCAGCGCCTCCCGCCGAGCGGTTCGACGCATTCAACGCGAACGTTTTCCGGAGTCTGGCCAAAGCCGACGACGAATTCCTCGCGCACGTCGCGATAGCCGGGGCGGCTGCCAGTGGCGACATAGCGGCCCGGCTTGAGCGTGAAATCGCTCTGCCTGAACGTGCCGAGCTCGACGACGCGCAAAATCGTGACGCTCGTCAGGTTGTCCGAAACGAAGCGTACGGTGACCGGAACCTGCGAATTGGCGAGCAGCTTTTCGAGTTCATCGAGCTGACCGGCGAGCTTCGGCCCGGCAAACTCGATCGCCCGGCCCGTGTAGTAGACGTCGAGGGCTTGCTGGTACACCGAATCCTCATTGAAACGCCAGGGGTTGGCGATGGCCTCGGTGAGCAGCTCGTCGAGCTGGGAGCGGCGCCCGGCGTGTTGCCTCCCTTCGATGGCGAACACGACGTTCGCGTCGATCGCGAGCACCTGATCGTAGCCTTCGACCGCCTGCTGCCATTGCTCGGCCTGCTCGGCGGCCTCGATGCTGCCACGCAGGCGCCTGATCTCCACCGATGCGACCTCGTTGCGGGTCTGCTCGATGGCGGCCTGGGCCTCGTCGCCGCGAACGCCAAGACCGGCGGCGCGCTCGAATTCGGCGATCGCTCCTTCGGGGTCGCCAGTGTCGAGCAAGGCGAACCCAGCCGACATCGCTGCGGAAAACTCGGCATCGAGCATTTTTGCGGCGATTTCGACAATTCCCGCCCGGGCCGATTCGTTGCCTGGGTCGAGGGCGGCTGCGCCACGATATGCATCGAGGGCCTCGGGCAGAGCGCCGCTGCGCTCGAATTCGCTCGCCTCAGCGAGCAGGCCGGCGAGTTGCTCGTAGTTGGCGGCTCGCGCCAGTCCCGCCAGGGCATCGGCATTGGCGACATCGAGCAGCAATGCCATGTTGAAGGATTGTGTGGCAGCGGCCGGGTCGCCAGCGAGCAGGGCTGCCTCGCCATCGGCCAGGAATCGCGCAAGCCGCTCGGGAGTTCCAGCGAGCAGGCCCTCGAGCAGTTCGGCGGCTTGCTGGTACGAGGCATTGGCCTTGCCGAATTGCTGGCTGCCATAGAATTCATCGCCGTCCCGGGCTGCGTCAAGGGCGGCTTCATACTCTGCTGCGGCCCATTGCCCGACTTGCAGCCGCTGCAATTCGGCCTGGGAGTCGAGAACGCCTGCGAGCACTTCCTGGGCGAGCTGCCGCTGCCGCGCCTGCACGGCTTCCTCAAAAGGCGAAACCGCGACCTGGGACTCGCTTGCCGGCACTGGAGGCGGCAATTCGGCGAGTTCAGCGCGGCGTTCGAAGGGCAGTTCGTATTCGGCAACGACCACCGGCAAGACGAAGATGACGAGCAAGGCAGCGAGCAGCAACGCCGAAAGCGCCGCCCACAGCCAAGGCGACGGGCGGCGAATTTGCGGCAGCGCAGCAGCAGGGGCGGCGCTGTCGCCCCCTTGCAGCGGCGCTCGATGTGCGGATTGCTGCTCCGGCATGTTTCGTCATTCCGCAGACTTCACGTGGCTGATCCGCCAGCGGTGCTGACACGGCCGGTCAAGCTCACGGACGCCGCGTTCAATTGGTCGTTGTCGCAGACGGCAAGTCGCCCCGCTCGATGGCGTACAGGTCGGCGAGGATCTCGCGCCACTGCTCGTATTGCTCTTCCACGGTGCCCGTCAGGGTGATCGTCTGGTCTTGCAGGCTGATGACCCTGGGCGCAACCTCGCCTTCGAGCGCGGCGCCCATCTCTTCCAGCGACGCCATGTGAATTCGCGCCTCGGCCTGCTTGCCAAAACCGCTCTTGATCAGGTACGCGCCAGCGCCAACGGCTACCGAACTGCCGACCTGGGAAGCGTAGTCGCCGCTGCCACCCTGTTTCGCGACCGCGAGCCCGCCAAGCACCGCGGCGGCGCCGAGAATGAAGCGCCTGCGCGCGTTGTCCTCGAGCTCGCGCAGTGCCAGGGTCTGGTGATAGCTCTGCTCGCGCCAGGAATCGTAAGGCTCGCGCATTTCGCGGCTGAAGCCCGAATAGTATTCCTGCACGGTGTCGAGAAACATGTAGTCGCGTTCGCGGATTTCGCGGATGCGGCGCAGGGCGGGGTCGGACTCGGCCGGCAGCGATGCGAGAGCGTAGCGGCCTTCGCTGGTCTCGAGCAGATAGCCGTCGAAAGCTTCGGGAGAAAACCGCCGCGCGAAGCGCATTTCGGCGACCGCGCGGATTTCGGCGATCTGCCCGTCGGAGACGTTGGCCTTGCGATACGCGAGCAAGTCGTTGGCGATGCTGTTGTAGAGCGTCTGGAATGGATCGTTTTGCGCGCGCTGGCCCGGCTCGTAGCTGAACTGGCTGATCTCCTCCTCGTATTCGCGGGTATACCAGTGGCGACCGGTGGCATCGCTGACCCGCACCCGCATCGTCATCGATTCGCCAGTCGAGCGCAGCACCGTGCCCTCGACGCGAATATCCATCGGGCTGGCGTCGTTGGGCATGACGTAGACGATTCCCCAGTTGGCCGAACGGATCAGCGTTTCGGCGAGCAGATAGGGGGCATAGCGCGATTCGGCCAGGCGGATCTGGTGATTGACGACTTCCTCGTCCTCGCTGGCGATCTCGTCGAGGCCGGGATTGAACACCGCAACACCGACGTCCATCAGCAGTTCTTCGGGAATGACATCGGTGTCGATCACCACGGGTTCGTAAGCCGTCGTTCGCACGGTATGGGTTGCGCAGCCTGCGGCGATCAGCGCCGCGAGGAGCAACACCAGCATTCGAGAGGGCGTCAAGTTCATGATCGGTTACCTGTTTACGCGGATTCCTGTGTAATTTCGATACTCGTCCCATAGCGCTTCGCGCAGTTCCGGGTCGGCTTCGACCATCGCCGCCTCGCGCAATTGCCGCGCCACGAGGTCATCATCCCTGCCGCTGGGAATGTCGTCGGGAGGCGGGAAAGTCTCCTGCTCGCTGCTGACCGACGCCCCCTCGGCACTCGCGCTGCCGCTGGGGTCATTGGGCAATCCTCCACCTGGGCCGCTGCCATCCTGCTGCATCGCGCCCTGGCCGCCACCGGCCTGGGCGCCACCGCCAGGCCCGCTGCTGCCAGCGCCGCTTGCCGCGCCGCGCGCGTCGGCCTGCTCCCGGGCCAATACCTGGTCGTAGGTTTCGTAAGTGCGGCGCAGTTGCTCGTCGAGAACCGCAGCCCGCTCGGCTGCGGTCATGGCGCCTCCGGACTGGCCGCCGCTGCCTTGGAACACCCCGCTGCCAGGCAAGGTGTCGAGTGTGTAGTCGCCGCTTCCCTGGCCGCCGGGAAACCCGCCCATGCTACCGCTTGCCGGGTCGAGCCCGGGCAGGCCGCCTCCCGTCGGCATGTTGCTGCCCGAAGCGCCGCCGGAACCCGACGAAGACGAAGCGCTCCCTGGCGGACCTGGAAGATTCGACACCGTCGGCATCCCCGAAGTTCCTGGGCTGGACGATCCCGGGCTGCCGGGCGACGACCCTGAGGGCATCCCGCCTGAGCTCGAAGAACCTGAGCTCGAAGAAGAAGCAGAGCCACTCGATCCCGATGGGGTCGGCATCGACGGCATTCCGCCGGCACTCGACGACGAAGGCATCGGCGGCGCGCCGCTCGGGCTCGGTGGCGAGGGCATTGACGGCATTCCGCCCGAACTCGGCGGCGAAGGCATCGATGGCATCCCCGACGAGCCGGGAGAAGGCGGCGAGGGCATCGACGGCATTCCCGACGAGCCCGGCGAAGGAGGCGAAGGCATCGACGGCATCCCGCCGCTGGTGCTTGCCGAAGTCGATGACTGCGGGAATGGCGGCGGCTGCTGCTGCGAATTCGGCATCTGCATCTCGCAGGCAGCAAGCCCGGTCAGCGCGAAAGCCGCCAGCGCGAGGCGCGCGGGGGAAACGCTCGTGGGGGCGAAGTCTTGCTTGAAAATCTTCATGGCGATACTCTCAACAGTGCTTTCACAGCACTACAGCACTCTCTCAGCGATATCCTCAACAGCACTCTCAACAGCACTCTCAGCAACACTCTCTACAACGGCACTCTCTACAACGGCACTTTCAATGTTACGCGTGTTGCGCGAATCCCGCTCAGTCACAGCTTACCATTTTTTACGCACTGTTCGAGCAACACGTTACCGAAAGCGTCGCGGCGGGCGCGCCAGGACTCGGCAACCCAGGTCGTCGAGGCATATTCGGCGATGACGGCGGGGCCGGTGAGACTTTCGCCAGCGGCGAGCTCTCCCGGCAGCCTCCTTGCACGAGTCTTGCCCGGCGCCTGCTGTCGCGTTGGCAGGTCGAAGGATGGGCTCGGGAACCACGCGCGCAAGCGCACGTTCACCGCCTCGGCCCGAGTCTCCAGCGCATAGCCGTAGCGGCGGCGATGCAGGTCGTGGAAACGCGCCAGGGTCTCGGGCCAGTCGCTCCAGGGAACTTGCAGGACGCTCGATTGGCCGACGTAGCGCACGTCGACCGCCTGGCGAGTTCGCATGGCGGCGGCATCGAGGCCCTCGGCGGCGAATTCTGCCGCAGCGCGGCCGAGCAGCTCCCGATACGCCTCGTTGATCTGCTCGGTCGGGTCGCTCGCCGCGCTGCGTTGCAAGGTTCGCGAAAACTGCCTCCCCTGATCGGCAACGGCCATTCCCAGCGCCGACAGCACCCCGGCATGGGCTGGCGCCAAGGCGCGGCGCACGCCGAGCGCTTCGGCCAGGGCGCAAACGTGCAAGCCGCCAGCGCCGCCGAAACTGACCAGCAGGAATTCGGCCGGATCGAATCCGCGATTGACCGAGATGCGGCGAATCGCCTCGACCATGTGCTCGTTGGCGATGCTGACGATTCCCCGCGCCGTGGCCTCGATATCGAGGCCGATACGCCCGGCGAGCTCGCCGACCGCCCGGTGTGCCAGCCCAGCATCGAGGGCCAGGCCGCCTGCCAGCGGCGCTCCAGCGGGCAGGCGGCCCAATAGCAGATTGGCGTCGGTGACCGTGGCGTCGACTCCGCCCTTGCCGTAGCACGCCGGCCCCGGCTCGGCGCCGGCCGAGGTGGGCCCGACTCGCAACATGCCGCCGCTATCGACATGGGCGATCGAGCCACCGCCAGCGCCGATGGTATGCATGTCCACCATGGGAACGGCAACGGGGAAGTCGCCAAGCTGCCCTTCACTGGTGATGCCGACTGCGCCGTCGAGCAGGGCGACATCGGTGGAAGTGCCTCCCATGTCGAAACTGAGCAGCTTCGGCTCGCCGAGTTGGCGGCCCAGATATTGCACCGCCGCGAGCCCTCCGGCGGGGCCCGAAAGCAGCAGGTTGACAGCCGAGTCGGCGGCGCTGGCGGCGCTGATCGTTTCGCCGCTCGACTGCATCACCTGCAAGGAGGATGCCGGTGCAAGCCTGCCGAGGCCCTGCTCGAGGCGGCGCAAATAGCCGCTCGCCAGCGGCCCGAGAGAGGCATTCAGCCACACCGCCACGCCGCGTTCGTATTCCTTGTACTCGGGCAGCACCCGTGACGAACGCGAAACGAAAACTCCAGGCAGGGCCTTTCGCAACGCTGCCTCGATCGCCTGCTCGTGGCTTGGATCGAGAAACGCGAACAGCAGATTGATCGCGACCGCCTCGACTTGCAGCTCGCGAAGCTGCGCACGCAGCTCGGCGAGGTCTTGCCCGGTCAGCGGCTCGATGGTCGCACCGTCAGCGCCGACCCGGCCACCGGTTTCCAGGCAAAGCCCGGCGGGCACCGGGGGCGGCACTGGCTCGAACTCGAGTGCGTACAGATGCGGGCGAGTCTGCCGGGCGAGGGTCAGCAGGTCGGCAAAGCCGCGATTGGTGACGAAGGCCGTGCGAGCGCCCTTTCTCTCGAGCAAGGCATTGGTGGCGACGGTGCTGCCGTGTACGATCTGCATCGCTTCGCCGCTGATCCCCATGGCCTCGAGTCCCGCGAGCACGGCGCGCTCGGGAGCTTCGGGAGTCGAGGGAACCTTGTGCAGCAAAAACTCGACAGCGCCATTTTCGAGAGCCCGCACGGCAAGAAAATCGGTGAAGGTGCCGCCGACGTCGATGCCGACGCGAAGCATGGGAATCGTCTCAGCCACGGCGGAAACTCCTCGCCGCTTGCGTAGCTCTTGGGTGCATGGACGGTTGACCTCGGAGGAATTCCGGTGCAGTCTCGCGCAATCTGCCGGAAACGGCAAGAATTGCACAGGGAATGGCGCCGCGCGATCGTCATGAATCGCAAAACGCCCGAACAACGTATGTGTCGATATTCCTTCCAGTAGCCGGAACAGTGAGCGAAACAGCAGCCCGAACAACGATCAGGCAGCGCCTGGCCCGGCAGTATGAGAAACTGGTCTTCGACAAGCCCTGGCTGGTCATCTGCGCCAGTGCCGTGATCGTCGCCCTGTTTGCCTGGTTCGCCCAGGATTTCAGGCTCGATGCTTCGGCCGACTCGCTGCTGCTGGAAAACGACCCGGACTGGGAGTATTTCCGCCAGGTGGGGAACCGCTTCGGCGTCCGCGAGTTCGTCGTCGTCGCCTACGCCCCGCAAGGCGAGCTGTTCACCCGGCCCGAACTCGAAAAACTGCAACGGCTGCAAGAGGAACTGCTCGCGATCAATCACATCGAGCGGATCGACAGCATCCTCAACGTGCCGATCTTCGCCGACACGCCATTGACGGGGATTTCCGAAAACTACCTGACCTTGCTCGACGAAGGCGTCGACCTGGCATCCGCGCGAGGCGAAATGATCGCCAACCCGATCTATCGCGACGCCTTGATCAGCCCCGATGGCCGGGTCTCGGGAATGCAGCTCAGCATTGCCGTCGACGAGACCGCCCGGACCCTCGTCGACCGCCGCGCCGAGCTGCGGCAGCTCGAGGCCGCGCGATCGCTCGACGCCGACGGCGCTGCGGAACTGCGCGAGGTCGAGGCGGCCTGGGCCGAATACAGCATCGAGACGAATTCCCGGCAGCACGAGCTGATCGGCGCGGTTCGCGCAACGCTGCAACGCTATCGCGACGGCGCCGACATCCACCTCAGCGGCGCTCCGATGATCGCCGACGACCTGGTCAGCTTCGTCCGCGGCGACCTCAGCAGCTTCAGCATCGCCGTGCTCGTGCTGATCGTCGTCGCTCTCGGGCTGATCTTCCGCAAGCTGCGCTTCATCGCGATTCCGCTGCTTTGCTGCATTGCCGCGGCAACGATCATGGTCGGCACGCTCGGGCTGATGGACTGGCGAGTGACGGTGGTCTCCTCGAACTTCGTTTCGCTGCTGCTCATCATCACGATTTCGCTGACGGTGCATCTGACCGTGCGCTATCGCGAACTGCGCGCAACGCGGCACTTCAGCCGGCACGGCAAGCTGCTGCGCCACGCAGTGTTGAGCATGTTCCGGCCGTGCCTGTACACCGCGCTGACGACCATTGTCGCGTTCGGCTCGCTGATCGTCAGCGGCATTCTGCCGATCATCACTTTTGGCTGGATGATGATGATGGGGGTCGCAACGGCATTGATCGTCGCCTTCACGCTATTTCCTTCGATCATGTCGACCTTGCCGGCCGATCGCGCGCGGCTTTCGCCGGACCTGCGGCTCAACCTGACCTCGGCGCTGGCCAGGCTCACCGACCGTTTGCGTGGCTGGACATTCGTGATCTATGCGCTGATCCTCGCCGTCGGAGTGACCGGGCTGACCAAGCTGCGAGTGGAAAACAGCTTCATCGACTATTTCCGCGACAGCACCGAGATCCACCAGGGAATGAGCCTGATCGACAAGCAGCTCGGCGGCACGCTGTTTTTCGACGCCATCGTGACCCTGCCTGAAGACGAGGTATCCTTCGACGACTCTTTTGACGACCCTTTTAACGACCCTTTTAACGACCCTTTTGACAACCCCTTCGACAACTCCCTTGGCGACGGATTCGATAGCGGTTTCGACGAATCATCCGACGACGCCTACTGGTTCACCGCGCCGCGAATGGCCAAGGTCAAGGCGATCCACGAATATCTCGACGCCGACCCGTACACCGGCAAGGTGCTGTCCTTGGGCTCGGTCGTGCAGCTCGCCGAGCAGCTCAATGACAACGAGCCCGTCGACGGGCTGTTATGGGCGGTGATGTACAAGCGCATCCCGCAAACCCTGCGCGAGGCGGTGCTCGACCCTTTCGTGCGAATCGACGACAACGAACTGCGTTTCAACGTCCGGGTGCGCGAATCCGCACCCGATCTGAATCGCGACGAGTTGCTGCGGCGAGTCGAATCGGGCCTCGAGCGCGAGTTCGGCTTCGCCCCGGAGCAGGTGCGCATGTCCGGGCTGCTCGTGCTGTACAACAACGTGCTGCAAAGCCTGTTCCATTCGCAGATCCTCACCCTGGGCGTGGTGATGCTCGCGATCATGGCAATGTTCCTCGTGCTGTTTCGCTCGTGGCTGATCGCCGTGCTTTGCATCATCCCCAATGCCATCGCCGCCTGCCTCGTGCTCGGCACGATGGGCTGGCTCGACATCCCCCTCGACATCATGACGATCACCATCGCTGCGGTTTCGGTCGGAATTGGCGTCGACAACACGATTCACTACATGCATCGCTTCCGCCGCGAGTTCCCGCGCTTCGGCAACTACCGCAAGACCATGCATTTCTGCCACGACAGCATCGGTCGCGCCATGTATTTCACTTCGATGACCATCGTCGCGGGCTTTTCCATCCTGGTGCTGTCGAACTTCATCCCCACCGGAATTTTCGGCCTGCTGACGAGCATGGCGATGCTCGTGGCGCTGGTCGGCTCGCTCACCTTGCTGCCGCAGCTTCTCGCGACCTTCAAGCCCCTCGGGCCGGAATCCCCGCAATGCACAAGCCAGTGAACAGCCTGGCAGCCAAGCCGGAAACCGCGCTGCGCGGCTTGCCCTCCGTCGCCTGGGCGCTAGCCTTGGTCGCGTTGCTCGGCGGCTGCGGAGAACGCGGGCCGACAACGGACTTGCCTCCGTCAACCCCGGAGGCGATCGTTGCGGGCTTCCTCGAGGAGCCGGTCGCCCTGCGCAGAGGCGAGAGCCTGTTCCTCGGCTCCTGCGCGAGCTTCTGCCACGGCCTTCCCGGGCAGCAACCGGCCGCCGCGCTTGCCGACGCCTCGTTCCTGTTCGACTGCGACTCGACCCACAGCGAGGATGGCGCACAGATGTTCGCCATCATCAAGGAAGGAATCGAAGGAACGAGAATGGTCGGTTTCGGCGACAATTTTCCCGAAGGCGACGACGACATCTGGAAGCTCATCGCCTACATCCAGCACAACCGCAGCGCCTGCTGACTCGCTGCAACGAGCTCTGCGCACCGCGACTCTGCGCACTGCGGCTTGGCACACAACGAATTTGCGCACCGCGACTTTGTGCGCCGCCGGCAAGTCATTCGGCCTTGCGGAAGACCGCCCGGCGGTCCTTGGCGAGCACGCAGACGACACGGTATTCGGGAAGGCACGAGCGGGTGAAGACGATGGCGGTCGCCGCGTCTTGCAGCCGCGCCTCGATCAGCCCCGAAACCCCTGCGTGCTCGACGGGTATCTCGAGGCTCGCCCCGGCCACGACTCCAGCACCGCTCGACCATTCGAGGCCGAGCGATTCGAGCTGCCGCAGCTCGACGCGGCCATCGCTGATCGTGACTTCGACCGAGAACAGCGTGCCTGCGGCGGTCCAGACGCCATTCCAGGCGGCGGAATCGCCATCGTCGGCGCAAGATGCCGGAAATGGCGCTGCCACGAATGCGAGCGCCAGGGCGAGCGCGGCGCTGGACGCCTTCACAGCGACAGGCCGACGCCGAACAGGTCGCCGTGGAAAACGAACACGCTGACATAGAGCACCGAGCCGAGCGTGCAGCCGATCGCGTCCCAAACGAGCATGCGGTTCCTGAACGGCGGCAGCCTCGTGCCGCGGAACAGGCTGAGGTACTTGATCGCGCCCCAGAACGCGAAGCTGCCGAACAGCAGCATCGAGGCAAGGTCGCCATTGGCCCACAGGTGCGCGACTCCCCAAACCGCCACTCCCAGGGCCATCGGATTGCGCAAGGTCCAGCGCGCCGTCGACATCGGCAACACTCCCGCAAGAACCAGCCAGAACACCGGGTACATGATGAAGTTCGAGATGTGGCGCAGCTCGAACGGCGGCTGCCAGATCATGACGAAGGGCGCCTGGGACTTGCCCCAAACGATGAGTGCGAGCCCCGCCACGGCGAGCACGAAGACCGCGCCTCGATACACCCCTCTGGAACCGAGGCGCGATGCGACGAAATCACGCAGGCCGAGCTCCCGCAGCGAGTGGGGAACGAGCAACAGCAGCAATCCCGTGACTAGCAAGCCCATGCCGCGCCTCCTCGACGGGCCTGGCATCGCCGCAGGCCAACGACGCCTGGGGAGCCCGGCAGCCTCGTGCACGCCGCCGCTTCCCGAAAGGCGGCAAATTGTAGCACGCGGCGATTACGCCCACTGCCACCAGCGATGCAGGCATTGCCGCGCGAGCTCGCCGTCGAGTTCGGCGGCGGCTGGCGATGCCATCGCTTGCAGCCGCAGCTCGCTTTCCGCGAGAATCTCGCGTTCGTCAAGGTAGCCTTGGTCGAGCAGGAAATGCTCGAGCCGCTCGCGGCTACCGCCGCGAAATCCTTTCAGCCGCGGATCCTCGCGTTTGGCGAGCATGTCGAGAACCCGGCCCGCATCGCCGCCGGCTTCCGCAGTGATCTCGATCACGTGATCGAGATAGCGCGGGCCCAGCACCTCGCTCCGGCGCAAGGCATCGCCGTCGAGTTTCCTGCCCCTGCCCTGCTGCCACAACGAGCAGAACGTCTCGAGCAGCTCGATCCGGTAGCCGACTTCGGCGGCGCAAACACGCCCGGCGCAGAGATCTTCGGCGACGGGCAAACCCGATAGCGTTGCCCACTGCCCTGCCCGCTCGATGCCATTGACGAGAAATCCGTGCAGTTGCTCGAGTTCGTCCCAGAGCACGTACAGCATGTGCTGCCCCACCCAACCTGCCCCAGGCCGAAATGGAGGAACTTGCAAAAGCGCGCCGTATCGCTCAACGGAAAGGCCAGCCGGAGCAGGCAGCTCGGGAAGAGCTTGCAGCGCCAGCGCTGCGGCGTCGCCCACGCTGGCCTGCTGCCTGCGGATCAGGCCCAGGTCGATCGGCGCCGCAGGCTCGCAGCCCTGCCTTCCCAGGGCCTGGCGAACGCGTTCCTGATCGAGAGGATCGCTCGTCAGATAGATGATCTGGCGGCCCTGGTCCCGAGCGAGGAGGCCGAGGCTGCCGACGATGGCCTCGAACCGGCCGGGATCGCTTTGGTCGAGAGCTTCGTCGAGGAACAATGGCAAGATACTTCCCTGCTCGACGTGTTCGGCAAAAGCCATTCGCACCGCGAGCAGCAGTTGCACCCGGGTTCCGTCGGACAATTGCTCGAGCGTCCTTGCCTCGCCGGCCTGCAGCTCGATGGCTTGCAATTCGCCCCTGTCGAGGCGCAACTCGTAGTTGTGGAAAGTGAATGTGGAGAAATGCTGCCGCGCCTTGCGGAACACTTGCGGCATCCGCGTTTGCCGGTATTCATTGCCGATCGTGTCGATGAGGAACCTGCCCGCCTGCCTGAACAGCTCGCGATCGCGCAGCTCGCCCAGGCTGGCGCGAGCCTCTTCGCGCCTGGCGAGCAGCTCTTGCAGGTCCTTGCCCCGTCTTGCCTGGTTCAGCTCGGCCTGGCGCCTGGCGATCGCATCGCGAAGCCCGCCTTGCTCGCGGGCCTCGCCTTGCAGCCGCTCCCTGAGCGACTCGATGGCTGCGGCTTCCTCGTCGGCAAGCGCTGCCTCGCCGGCCTTGCCGAGGAAGTCGAGATCATGCCGGTTCCTGATCGCGAGATCGTTTTGCCGCTTCGACAGCTCGCGATATTCGGGCAATCTTTCGAGTAGCGCATCGAGGCCTTTCGCGTCGCCGTCCTGCAGGCCCGCGCGGCGATAGACCGCAGCGATTTCCTCGCCGAGCGCCTGCTGATCGGCTTCATTCGCCGCAAGCTGCTTTTCTGCGCGCCGCTCCTTGTCCCAGGCGCTTTCGCGTTGGCGGTTGCGCTCTTGCAGCCGCAGCAGGCGCTCCCTGGCGGAAATCGCATCGATCAGGGCCGGCTCGCCATGGCGTTCGAGCACGGCGGCGAGTTCGCCGAGCAGTTCATCGCATTGCCCTTGCTGGCTTTCAAGCCTGCTTTTGCACGACCGTTCGCTGGCGCGGGCCTGCCTGAGCTCGTCGAGTGAGCGAACGAAATCGACGAGTTCCGCATCGCCGCGAAACTCTTGCAGGCCCAGCCGCTCCTGGAGCCTCCTGCGCTGCCCGTCGAGCTCGCCGACCCTCTCGTCGAGACGCGCTCGCCCGGCTTGCAGCGCTTCTCGCTGCCGCTTGCGCAACAGGCGGTTTTCGCGTTCGGCCTCGCCGCTGGCCTTGCGGCCCTCGAGCATGTGCAATAGCGAGTTGACCGGGCCCAGCTCCCAGCTTGCGGGGCCTTCCAGGCCGAGGCTCGCATAGCTCGCCGCAGCGCTCGCTCTTTCGCGATCAGCGCGCTTTGCACTGCTGCGCAAGTTTCCTGTCAGCGCCATGCCGGCGCCGATGCCGATGCCAAAAACCGCGACTGCGGCCAAGGCCAGCAACGGGCCTGCAAGCAAGGCAAGCCCCAGGCCAGCGGCCAAAAGCGCGGCTGCCCCCCCGAGCAGCCAGCCCCGGCGCTTCCACCATGCGGCAGCACCGGCCTCGGTGGCGGGAACGCGCAGCCAGTTGCGCAGGATGTCGATTGCTCGCCTCAGCCTGTCGAGGTCCGGCTGGTCGGCTTCTGCGGCATCGGTATCGGCGAGCATTCGCAGTTTCGTCTCGAGCTCGCTGCGCTCGATTTCCAGTCGGCGGCTTTTGCGCAGAAACTCGAACAGCTCACTGCGATCAGTTCCTTGCAGGCCTGCCGCGCCGCTTTCCTCGCCTGGGCCATCGTCGATCGACGGATCGGCTTCGCTCGCCTCGACCGCACCGCTGCCGATCGCTCGCAGCGCTTCGAGATGCCTGCCCGCAGCCTCCTGGCAGCTCTCGCTCGTTTCCGCCAGCTCGCGTTCGCGGCGCTCGAGCTCTTCGGCCTTCCTGATCGAGGCCGCCAGTTCGGCAGCGTCAAGCGGCTCGGCAAGCCCGGTCGATCGCCGCGCCTCGCGAGCATCGTGCAATTCGTTCTGCAGCTTCCGGGCTCGGCCCTGCAACTCATCGAGCTTTTGCCCGTGCCTGTCGAGCTGTTCCTGCTCGTCGCCACGCAGTTCCGCCAAGGCAGCGCACGCGTTGCCCAGCGCCACCGCTTCGGCGGCTTGGTCGCGATCCCCACCTGCGGCTGCGGCGCCGAGAAACACCCGCTCGAGCTCCGCTTCGGCCCCTGCGAGGTCGCTTCGGCCCCGGGCAACGCCCAGACCGTGATCCACCTGGGGGAGCCGCCTACCGCCGCTTTCGGCCGGTGCCACTTCGGCCTGCCACCGATCGAACCCCAAGCACTCC
>RKSA01000079.1 GCA_007571115.1 Gammaproteobacteria bacterium | reverse complement strand
CTCTATGCCCTGTCGTGCAATCTTTCCGACCGTGAACTGTCGGATCGCTGGCAGATCCTCGCCCGCGCAGGTCAAGCCGAAGCCGACGAGCCCGCAGACGGCAACGCCAGCGATGACGATGCCGCTGGTGCCAGCGGCAAGGGAGGCAAGATCAAGTTGCTGCCGTGGAGCAAGCGCAAGGCAAAGTGGCTCGGCTACGAAGCCCCGGGCGGCAGGCCCGTGCCGCTGATCGACCGCGTGCACCGGCTCATGCATCTTTGGCAGGCCGGCGACGAGGCCCGCGTGAATGGCTATGTCGATGACCACAGTCTCGGCCGCCACGCCTTGTTCGGCAGGCTGCTCCAGGCACTGATCGAACTCGCCCCGGCGGACTCCCAGGAACGCGCCACCCTGGAATCGTTGTCCAACCATCTCGCTAGCCGCGCCGGCCTCGGCAAGTCGAGCCAGACAGCACTCAAGCTGGAAGCAACGCCATGATCACATCGCTGCAACTGCAAGACTGCAAGAACTTCGCCGACGAGACCTTGTCCGTTGGCCCCTTCACCGTGATCGTCGGCACCAACGCCAAACAGCTTCGCCAATCGCAAGGCCAGGCACGACCGCTCGCCAGCGGCTGGATGGAAGACGCTCTCGCCCGGCGTATCGAAGCGCATCCATGAATTGCAAATTCGTCAAGAGAGGTTGACATGCCAAAAACCCTTTCCTGGAAACCTTGGCACGAAGTCGTGCGCTTGCGCGAGGATGTGCGCACGGGCGAGCTTTCGCTTGCCGACTTCGCGGCCGATTTGCACGATGTGGCGATGCAGCGGGGAACGCGACCGATCTACGAAGATCCGGAACGGTTTTTCGCGCTGACGTATCCGACCCTCCCCCTGCGCGACCTCGCGCGGGACGTGGCGCAGCGTCTCGCTGGCAAGAACACCAAGGCGATCCGCCAACTCGAGCTGACCTATGGCGGCGGCAAAACGCATACCCTGGTCACGCTCTGCCACCTCGCGCGGGCCCCGCAATCCCTGCCGGCGCTTCCCGCAGTCGATCATTTCCGGTCTCATGCCGGCATCGAGCTTCCTGCGGCGCGAGTCGTGGCGCTTTGCTTCGACAAACTCGACGTGGAAAAGGGCATGGAAGTTCGCGGCCCCGATGGCAAGCTTCGCTGGCTCAAGCAACCCTGGAGCGTGCTGGCATTCCAGATCGCTGGCGAGGACGGCTTGCGGGCGCTGCACCCCGACGGCGCGAGCGAGGAACGCGAGACTCCGCCAGCGGAGCCGCTGCTTGCCGAACTGTTGGCGCAGCCACAGGCCGACGGGCTCGCGACCTTGGTCCTGATCGACGAAGTGCTCATGTACGCGCGCGAGAAGGCGGCGATGGCGGAGCATTGGCGCACCCGGCTCATCAATTTCTTCCAGTACCTGTGCCAGGCGGTGACCCGGGTCGACCATTGTGCCCTGGTCGCTTCGCTGCTCGCCTCCGACCCCGGCAAGAGCGATACGCTCGGCAAGGAGCTGACCCAGCAAATCTTCGACATTTTCAACCGGCAACGCGAGGAAGGAATCCAGCCCGTGCAGAAGCAGGACGTCGCCGAAGTATTGCGGCGGCGCTTTTTCGAGCCCGAAACGATCACAGACCACGGTTCCTTCCAGCCACATGTCACGGCGGTAGTCGCCAACATCGCCAGGATCGACGAATCGGTGCGCAAGAACCGGGCGAGCACCGAGCAGCGGTTTCTGCAAAGCTTTCCGTTCCACCCCGATCTGACCGAGGTTTTCTATACCAAGTGGACGCAACTCGACGGCTTCCAGCGCACCCGCGGCATTCTCAGGACTTTCGCGATAGCGTTGCGTGATGCCGAAAGCTGGGACAAAGCGCCTCTGGTCGGCCCCAACGTGTTCCTGTCTGCTCCTGGCAAGGATACCCTCGCCGAAGCGGCCCGGGAACTTGCCGGCACCGCGACTCGCGAAGTGACCGATAGCGCTGGCAACGACTGGAATGCAGTCCTCGAAGGCGAGTTGGCCAAGGCGCGAACGATTCAGGAGGAGCAGCCGGCGTTACAGTTCCGGGAAATCGAGCAGTCGGTCTGCGCGACGTTCCTCAGTTCGCAGCCGATCGGCCAGAAAGCGCATACGCCAGAATTGATGGCGCTCGTCGCCGCGACGAGCCCGAATCGCATCGAACTCGAAAAGGCTCTGCGTCGCTGGGCCGAACTTTCCTGGTTCCTCGACGACTCCGAATTCGCCGACGCGTCCATCGACGGCCCCGGAGTGCTGCCGAAGGTCTGGCGGCTCGGCAACCGCCCCAACTTGAAGCAGATGCACGACGACGCCTGCGCCAATCGCGTCACTCCCGAACTCGTCGAGCAAAAGCTGCTCGACGAAGTGCGGCGAGCCAAGAACCTCAGCCAAGGCGCCAAGGAAGCAGGCGCACGCGTTCATGCCTTGCCAGAGCGCCCGCGCGATATCCAGGACGACGACGCTTTCCACTTCGCCGTGCTGGGGCCAGAAGCAGTTTCCGATTCGGGCAAGCCCAGTTCTGCGGCAAAGCGCTTCATCGACGAGACGACCGGGCCGGACCGGCCTCGCATCAGGCGCAATGCGCTCGTTCTTGCAGTCCCTTCTCGCGACGGGCTTGAAGCGGCCCGCGCACGCATCCGCGAGTGGCTGGGCTGGGAGGAAGTCCGCGAGCAGCTTGGCAAGCAGGAGCAAGACTTGGTTCGCGAAGCGACGCTTGCCAGTTCGATACAGCAGGCGCGCAGCCGCATCCCCGAAGCGATCCGGCAGGCATGGTCGATCATCGTCACCGTCAACGAGAGCAACGAAATTCAGGCGTTCAAGGTGACCGTCGCAGCAGAGCCCCTGTTTGCAACCGTCAAGGCGGACCGTCGCGCCCGAATCAGCGAGACCGCGATCAGCGCCGAGGCGATGCTGCCAGGCGGCCCCTATGACCTTTGGCGGGACGACGAACCTTCGCGCCGTGTCAAGGATCTCGTCGGCGCCTTCGCCGAGCACGCGAAGTTGCCGAAAATGCTGCGGCACAAGGAAATCCTCGACACCATCGATCAGGGCGTTCGTGACGGCATGTTCGTCGCAACACTGCCGCGACCTGACAAGTCCATGAAAACCTGGTGGCGGACGGCGATCGAGGAAACTGCGCGAAACGAGCCTGCCCTCGAGTTGCACCTGCCTGGCCAGGCGAAGCTTTCCGAACTCACACCTCGCCTCCTGTCACCCGAAGTGCTGCCCGGCTTATGGGGCGGCGAGCCGATCAAGGTCACCAATGTCCTTGCATATTTCGCGGGAGGGATGACCGTGGCCGTGCAAAGAGAAGGCTACGAGGAGCCAGTCGACATCCCGGCCTGCCCAGGCGAAATCGTCGAGGCGGCCATCTCCGAAGCCGTCAGCCAAGGCATTCTGTGGCTCGTGAACGGGCCTTCGAGCTTTCAGGGCGAGCCTGTGCCAGCGGGCGTGCTGACGGATTCCGCCGAATTGCGAGCTCCGTTGCAACCACCGGCGGTTAACCGGCTGACCAAGGAGACTCTTCCCGAAGCGTGGAAGAACGGGCAGGTCAATGCGGCAGCGCTGTCGGCAGCGCTTGCAACGCAAATCGGCGCTCAGCCGCCTTGGCCCGTTGTGTGCGAGGCGATCAAAAATGCGCTTGCAGCGCGCTGGCTCGAAAAGGCCGCCAACTGCGGCCCTTGGCCTTGCGATGTGAGCGGAGCAGCAGATGTCACATTGGTCGTTCCCAGCCAGAAACCCGGCGTTGCCGAGCCCAGCAGCACCTCTGCGCCGCCGCCAAAAGGCACGTCCACGGGCGTCGCCGACTTGGAGCCTCACGAATTCCAGGACTTGGCGGAAGTCTTGGAAAAGATCGTCGAAGCTGCTGCTGGCGTGCCGTTGCAACTGCAAGTCCGCATCAGCTTGGGAGACGGCCACAGCAAGACAAGTCCCGAACTGCGATCAACCGTCAACAAGCTGTTAAAAGATGCCAAGATCAACCTGCATCTGGAAGAATAGCGAGTCGGTTTCGCCGGGAGCGGCCATGAATTGCAGTGACACCTTGCTGCTTCGCCACAGGCATGACACTATCGGATCATATCAACCCAGATGCGTAGATCGTCTCTCTTTATTTCACAAGCGTCACCCAAACGATGTGGTTTCGCATGCTTGATAATTTTCATGAATTCATCACTATTTGAGTGAGCAAAATCTGACATAATACCTGAATGTTTTCCTAAGGAAAGAATCTCATTAACTCTCTTGAAGATGTCTACTCCATTTCCGCTATCAAGGGCATACAACTCATATTCCAGTATAATCGCTTGATCCTTGATTCTTTTTACATATGCATGTGATTTGTGTAGGAAATTCATCATATCTCGCGAATTCTTCGAATAATTCATGTATCCATCATAAAGTTCTGGGTTAGCCAGTTTCAACAAAATTAGCACTGAAACAATTCTTGGAAAAATATCCTCGGACGGCTTCATGATTTTTCCAATATACACTATGCTTCTTACGTAATGCTCCATATCTCGCAAGGAAAGATGCCAATTAAGGCACAAAAAAGCATGAAATTCTTTATTAAAAAATCTCGAATGAGGTTCGTATGCATCACGGTCGGCATAACATATTTTTTTTGATAACTTCTCATGAAGCTTTGGCAATTCAAATTTTTCCAGCAAGTGATTCAAGAATGCCTTAGCATCAGGCTCTGGAATTTTCAAGACAAAATCAAAAAATCTTCGAAAATACATTTCGGCATCAATTTCTCCATAAAATGATTTGACAGATTTCTCCAGTTGTGATTTGTTAATGCCGAATACAAAAACCATATTGGGAGCGTCAAAAATATGTTTCACGCGTTCGAGCAGTTCTATCGCAAAATCTGGTCGGCATCGGTCAAGCTCATCAATAATGAAAATCAATGGCTTGCCAGTTTTTTTATGGATTTTATCTCCCAATTCTTGCAAAAAATTTTTCAGAGTGATTTTCTCTTTTCTCTGGGCAAGAGAACTTTCTATCATACCATCTTTTTTGCAGGAATAGGAAATTTTCTTTATGTCAATGCCAGTGCTTTTTGCAACGATCTGGTTAATCAGTTCTCCTGCTGCGTTACGCACATTTTTTACTATCTCGGAGTGATTTTCCTCTAATGATTTTGATTCTAAAATTTGCCCAATCAACGCCAGAAACGGATCATCGCAGAAATCATCTTCCCAAGAATTGAAATAGATCGTCTCGAATTTGTCGTTTTCCAGTTGTTGCTGCCATCGCCGAAGCAGGAACGATTTTCCGCTCCCCCAGGCACCATCGATGCATAGAAAGAAAGGCTCTGTTTGATGCTTGACAAGGCGAGTCAATATGTCGGCATATCCCTTTCTTTCCAGCACGTCGTCGCCCCAAAGGTTCTCGGTGTCCGGTTCAACAAAGCTTGCAGCATTGGCAAAACCGTGTTCATCCTGGGTTTTCTTGAATTCTTCTTCATTTATATAATCTGCATACATCATTTTTGCATTTTCCCGACAATTTCAACTTCGTCATCCAAAAAATTTGCGCCCTTGGCAAGAGCATAGATAGAGCTACTATACCACCACATCGAGGCATTCTTCATCGGCCTAACCCGGATATTGCATGAGTGCTCCGATCTGGCGAGAAATCCGGCGTTTTCGGACTCTGTCGGGGCGTGACGGTTCCGGGCACGCGGAAATCGTTCCGGTCGATGCGGCTTTCGGTTGTCGGGCCGCTGTTTTCCGGCATGAAGGGGCCGGCTCGCGAATCCGGGGCGAGCGAACGCCCGGGCCCTGCGATCCGTTTCGGAAAACGGGTTTCCCGCTGGGCCTATCCGGGCCAGTCCTTCGTGCAGGACTCGCTCGATCGGTTCGGGTCGCGGGCCCTGCAAGCGAGGCAGGGCGTTGTGCTTCGCCATCCTCGATGGGGCTGCGCTGGGTTCGGGCAAAGCTGGGATATAATGGCTGGCTTTGTGGGGCTGTTGGG
>RKSA01000166.1 GCA_007571115.1 Gammaproteobacteria bacterium | reverse complement strand
CGCCACAGGCGCCACAACGCCCGCATCAGAGCGCAAAGACTACCACGAGCGCCAATCTTGGCCACGACATGCGCCGCCCTCGTCATCACTTCCCCAGCGAAGGGACTGGAATTGCAAGCAAACGCGGGCATCTGCGTGGAAGCGGTGTATACTGCCCCAACACCCTCGCCGGACGCAAAGGATTCTCTTCAACATGACGAATGCCGCCCAGCGGAAGCCACTGCTCGAAGCGATCGAGTCGCAGCGAGGATGCAAGGCCATTCTCTACGTCACCGGCGACCGTCCCGGGCTGGAAGCCTGGATCAGCCAAGACGTCATTGATCTTTTTGTCGACCACCTCGATGCCATCGCGCCGGTGCCCAAGATTTCGCTAGTCCTCTACACGAATGGCGGCGACACATCCGCCGCCTGGAATCTGGTCAACCTGATTCGGATGTTTTGCGACAAGTTCGAAGTCATCGTTCCGGGCAAGTGCAGAAGCGCCGGCACGCTGGTTTGCCTCGGAGCGGACAAGATCGTGATGACCAAACAGGCCACACTCGGGCCAGTCGACCCAAGCATCATCGACCCGCTGGGGCCCCAGATGCCTGGCACGAAAGGAGAAGCACCCATTCCCGTGAGTGTCGAGGCGATCAAGGGCTATCTTGGCGAGGTGAAGAAATACGGTCAGAATGAAGCCGCTGCACAGGCTCTTCTTGATCTCGCCGACAAGGTGCATCCGCTCGTTTTAGGCCAGGCATTCCGCTCCCGGAAGCAAATTCGAGAGCTGGCGCGGCGCTTGCTCAAGAATAGCCTTTACGGCGATGAAAACATGGAAAAGATCGTCGAGTTCCTTTGCTCGGAATCCGGGAGTCACGACTACACCATCAATCGCAGGGAAGCAGGGGAGCTTGGCCTTCGTGTTGAACAATGTTCCACCGAACTGTACACTGTGCTAAAGGCGATCATTGAAAGTTACTCGAAGCAGATGGAGCTACGCAGCACTTACCTCGCTAGCGAGCAGTTCCTCCCCATAGTGGAGCAACTGACGGTGGATCGTCCCATGAACGCTGAAGAATATGAGTACACACAGGCGATCGTCGAGAGTGTAGCCCACTTGCCGCACGCTTACATATCCAAGGGAGTGATCGAGATTGCTCAAAGCGAAGGCGAGGTGGTTTTGCATGAACATCGCCAGTTTGAAGGCTGGAAAGAGGTCGCAAATGAAATCTGAAACGGGTGCGCCGAAGAGAGCGAGCGCGACAGTCGCGCCACGCTACCGCCCTCCGCCGACATTGGACTTGCGAAGTGCCAGGGCGTGGCAACGGGATCGCAAGATGGTCATTCCGATAACGTCATGGACGTTTCGTTTCGGCAAGGTCGTCAGGAAACCGCCAAAGGGCGAAGCTGAAGCCGCGAAGCCTTCGCCAAGCGACTGGAACGACGTGGGAGAACGCCTGCGGGATCTCTACCCAACTCCCGTTGCTGGTGCCAGCATGGCTGAACTCGTTTCCGAGGGCCGCGGTGACCGGTGAGCCTTTACTACGACTCCAGCGTGCTGGTATCGCTTTATGTTCGCGAGGAATCGAGCCAAGCGATCACGCGCTTCCTTGCCTCGCGGGCGGAGTCTGTGGCCATACACGAAGTCCATGAAATCGAGATAAAAAATGCCTTTCGTCTCAAGCGGTCTCGGGGTGAAATCGACGATGTGAGGCTCGCTGCAGCACTTGGCTGGCTTGCGGAAGACTTGGCGGCTGGCCGGCTGATTCGGCGATGCCCCGACTGGCAATCGGTCTTTGCCGAAGCCGAGCGCTTGTCAGCAAAAATCACTGCGAATCAAGGGCTCCGCACGCTCGACCTGATCCACATTGCTGCGGCATTTCATCAATCTGCCTCTGGCTTGGTCTCCAATGACTCACGGCAACGCGACACTGCAAGCGCAGCGGGCTTGCAGGTGGTGAATTTTGCCGGTTGACGCTGACCACCGCAAGCCGGGAAAGGAATCTGGAGAGCGACCGCAAAGGCGGCCTGGGCCGAAGCTTGGGACCGCCTCAGCCCATCCTAGAGCACGATGCCGTTGTCGATGCGGCGGAAGCCGCGTAGCCAGATCAGGGTGATGATCAGGGTCATGGCGGGGGTGAGCCAGAGCAGGACATTGGCAGTGTTCTGGCTGGCGAGCCCGGTCAGGCCGATGATCGCGTGGACGGCGATGCCGCACAGGTGCGCGAGCAGGTAGTAGTGGACGTAAGGTGCGCCGTAGCGGTTTAGCGGCCAGGGCGATTTGCGCAGGATCAGGCGCATGGCGAAGGCGAGGCCGAGCAGGTCGGTGGGCCAGAACAGCAGCAGGTTGGCGTTGCGATGCAGATCCTCGTGGCCCGACCAGAACCAGCTTCCGAGCATCAGGCAGCCGAGTGTGCCACTGGTCAGCGCACCGACCAGGGCGAGCACTCCCAGAACTCGATAACCCCCGGGCGAAAGCGAACGCCGGGGCTGGCCCGAGATGTCGAGAAAGCGGCTGTAACGCTCCTTTCGCGTCGTCAGCAGCAAGGCGAACAGCAGCGCTGCGAGCAGCAAGACAAAGACCGGGTAGCCGTTCCATTGCGTCGCTGGAGGCGCGAATTGCGCGACGATTCGCGAATCCGACAATAGCGGCAACTGCTGGCCGCCCTGAACAACATCGCTGTCGACGCGCAACAGTTCGCGGCGCAGCGACGATGGCAGGAACAGGCTCTGCCATTCGCTCATGACGCGGTCGATGTTGCCATTCATGCCGATGTCGAGCAGCATCGCCACCGGGGCGATCGATGCGTAATGCGACCAGATCACTTGCCGGTAGGTGCTTTGGCTCGTGCCCGTGAACCGGTCGCGAAGCCTGCCTTCGAGGGCCTCGTCAAGATAGTCGCGAACCCGGGTCGTGCAATTGTCGAGAAAATAGTCGTAGCGATAGGCGCGGTTGCGCACTTCGAGATTCCACAGCAATCTTTGGTACAGCCTCGATTTCGCGGCGTCGCTCAGGTTGATGCGATCTTCCCGGATGGTGCGCTGCTCGCGCCGGTATGCGGCAAAGGCCTGCTCGGTCGGCACCGTGAACAGGCGATAGTCGAGCTCGCCGCGGAAGAACCGCAGCGCGAAACGCAACATGCCGTCGCTGGCGTCGAAGCCTCCCCAATTGAACAGGATATCGGCGCCGCTGCCATCGTCGCGCATGCGCAAGGCGGTGTGGCCAAAATTGTCCCAGAGCCGGTTGCCAACGTCGATGGTGACGAGGGAAAAATGCAGGTCGACCAGGTCGCTGGAATCATGGGAACGCGAATGCGCGCCGATTTCTTCCAACGGGGGGATTGCCGCGCCGCTCGCGAGCGGTGACGCGAGCAACAGCAACGCGAGGCCGACGAAGGCCAGTCGCCAGGGACGCGATGACGTGACGTTGCGCAAGCGCCGCGCAAGAGCTGTCACGACAGGCGCCCTACAATTCCCGCAGCCAGATGTTCCGGAAGGACACGATCTGCCCGATGAAAGCCTTCATGTTCAACTCGTCGGATTCCTGTTTTCGCCCCAGCTCGCGACGATGTCGCGGCGGGGCTGGTCGACGCATTTTGCCAGCCATTCGGGCTCGCAGTCGAGGCCATTGTGCCGGTTGCAGCGCATTTCGGGCTTGCTGCCGGTTCACCGGGCCTGCCGATGGGCGGAAGTCACGATTGCAGGTCGGCCTCGAGGCGCGATGCGGCCACGGCGCGGACATTGCTGGCAAGCGGGTACGATTCGCTTCCTGCGTGGACGATGATGAGCTGATCGAGATCGAGGTCGCGTAGCGCCGAGCGGATCGATGGCGTGACCTTGGGCTTGGTGGTGCGCTTGATTTCGAAGCCGATGCGCCGCTCAGGAATAAGCAGGTCGAGCTCGGCGCCGGTGTGGGTTTTCCAGAAATGCACCTGGCTGGAGGGCGGGTCGAGTTGGCCGATGAGCATCTCCATGACGAAGCCCTCCCAGGACGCACCGGATTTCGGATGCGCCAGCAGTGCATCGCGACTGTCGATGCCGAGCAGGCGGTGCAGCACTCCGGAATCGCGCAGGAAGATCTTCGGCGATTTCACCTGGCGCTTGGACAAATTGGCATGGTATGGCTGCAACTGGCGAACGACCATGGCGTCGGACAGGATGTCGAGATAGCGGCGCACGGTGGTGTCGGCGACGCCGAACGAGCGCGCGAACTCCGAGGAGTTCCATACCTGGCCATGCCAATGCGCGAGCATGGTCCAGAATCTCCGCAAGGTGGCAGCGGGGATGCGGATGCCAAGGCCGGGAAGGTCGCGTTCCAGGAAGGTTCGCGCGAATGATTCCAGCCAGCGGAAAGCGGCCGCATCCGAACGCGCCAGCCAGGCGCGCGGAAAGCCGCCACGCAGCCACAGCTCGTTGATCCGCTCCGGGCCAACCTCGTTCAAGCCCAGCCCGGCAAGCTCGTGATAGAAGATCCGCCCGGCGAGAGTTTCCGACGACTGCCGAAGCAGGTCTGGCGATGCGCTGCCGAGAATCAGGAACCGCGCTGGCAGCGGTCGCCGGTCGGCGAGCACGCGAAGCACCGGGAACAGCTCGGGCTGCCGCTGCACCTCGTCGATCACCACGAGGCCGCGCAGCTCTCCAAGCACGAACTCGGGTTCTGCGGCGAGCCGGTTCAGGTCAGCGGGGCTTTCCAGGTCGAGACGCTGCACAGCCTCGGCGCCAGCCGCAGCGACCAGGTGCGTCAAGGTGGTCTTGCCGATCTGCCTCGGGCCGATGATGGCGACCACTGGAAAGTCGCGCAGATGCTCCAGGACAGCCGCAACTTGTCGGGGACGGATAATCATGGGCACCGAGTTTACCATGAAACCTCTGCGATATGCGCCGAGATTTCATGGTTCATGTGGTACCTTCGGACAAGGCCACCACGAGCTCGGCGAAGCTGTGCAGGTTGTGCGCCGAACGGAATTCGTCGACGTGAGGCAGCATCGTCCTGACTCCTTCGGCGAGCGGCTCGAAGCCGTCCCAGCGCAGCAGCGGATTGAGCCAGACGAGGCGTCGGCTCGATTTCGCGAGGCGCTCGATGGCCGCATCGAGGCGCTCGATGCCGTCGCGTTCCAGGCCATCGGTCAGCAGCAGGGTGGTGGCGTTCTGGCCGAGCGTGCGGCGCGCCCAATGCCTGTTGAACTCGCCGAGGCAATGGCCGATTCGCGTGCCGCCGTCCCAGTCGCGAACGGTGCCAGCGATGCCTTCGAGGGCGACATCGACATCGTTGTGCGCCAAATGGCGGGTGACATGGGTGAGCCGGGTGCCAAAGACGAAGCCATGCACCTTGCGGCGAGCCGCGAGCGCGTGCAGGAAATGCAAGAACATTCGCGAATAGCGGCTCATCGAGCCGGAAATGTCGCAGAGCGCGACCAATGGCGGCTGGCGCATTCGGCGCTTGCTGAATTTCAGCGGCACAGCACCGCTGCCGCGCACCACAGCGCGCAGGCTGGCGCGATGATCGAATCGCGGCCCGTGGCTGTCGGGCTCGAAGCGGCGCGTCAAGACGCGATCTTCGGGAAGCCGCAAGTTGGCGATGGCGCGCTGCGCCTTGCTGATTTCGGCGCTCGACATGTCCTCGAAGTCGCGTTCGCGCAACACTTCCGTGGCCGAGCTTTCGCAAAGGCCATGCCGTTCGAGCCGCTCTGCTCCGGCTTCGCCTGGGCTTCGATTCCCCGCCAGGGCGTCGGCGAGCCTTTGCCGCGGCTCGGCAGCGTCTTGCGCCGGTTCGGCCAGCGCTGCCGGCAGCATGGCGCCGAGCATGCGTTCGAGCAGGGCCGGGTCGCGCCAGAAGATGTGAAACGCCTGGTCGAACAGCTCGCGCTGCTCGCGGCGGCTGAGGAAAATCGCCGCAAGGCAGCAATGCAAGTCGGCGCGGCTACCGAAGCCGAGCAGGCCGACCGCGCGAATCGCATCGAGCACCTTGCCCGGCCCGACCGGCAGCCCCGCAGCCCGAAGCAAACGCGCAAAACGCATGATGTTCTCGGCCATGCGACCAGCGGTGGGGGCTTCAGTCATGA
>RKSA01000120.1 GCA_007571115.1 Gammaproteobacteria bacterium | reverse complement strand
AGAGTCCGCAGCAGAGTCCGCGGAACCGGGCCCAACGGTCGGCGCCTTGCTCGCCGACGCCCGGCAGCAGCTCGGGCTGAGCATTGCTGACGTATCGGCCAGGCTGCGTCTGACCGAACATTTCGTCCGCTCTCTGGAAGCCGGCGATTACGGCAAGCTGCCAGGAGAGGTCTACGCGGTCGGCTATCTGCGCAACTATTGCGCCTTGCTCGGCCTCGACCCCGAGCACGTGCTCGAATTGTACCGGCGCTCCGGGGTCCGCGCCTTCGCTCCGCGCCCACAACAGCGTCTGCCTTCGGCGAGGTCGAGCTTCAACTGGCTGTTGCCCGTGCTGCTGATCGTTTTGCTTGGCGCGGCGGTTGCCGTCGGCTGGTGGCTCTTCCAGTCGTTCGGCCAGTCGTTCGGCGAGGGGCTTTTCGGCTTCGCAGCGCCTTGGCAAGGCGCTGGCAGCGAGCTATCCGGCCCATGAAAACGCCATCTGCGATCGAGCGCCGCAAAACCCGCCAGATCATGGTCGGCGGGGTGGCCGTGGGAGGCGATGCGCCGATTTCGGTGCAAAGCATGACCAATACCGAGACCTGCGATGTTGCAGCGACCGTCGCCCAGATCGAGGCGCTCGGGGCGGTCGGCGCCGACATCGTCCGGGTATCGGTTCCGACCATGGAAGCCGCCGAGGCGTTTCGCGAAATTCGCGCGGCAGTGTCGTTGCCCCTCGTCGCCGACATCCACTTCGATCATCGCATCGCGCTCGAAGTGCTCGAGCATGGCGTCGATTGCCTGCGCATCAACCCGGGCAATATCGGTCGCGAGGAGCGGGTGCGCGCCGTGGTCGGCAGCGCCAGGGACAAGGGAGTGCCGATGCGGATCGGCGTCAATGCGGGCTCGCTCGGCAAGGCGCTGCTGCGCAAGTACAGGGAACCCAACGCAACGGCGATGATCGAGTCGGCCCTGCAGCAGATCGAGATACTCGACAAGCTCGATTTCCACGATTTCAAGATCAGCCTCAAGTCCTCGGATGTGTTCATGACGCTCGCCGCGTATCGCGGTCTCGCGGGCCAGATCGACAACCCCTTCCACCTCGGCATCACCGAAGCGGGGGGCTTGCGTGGCGGCACGGTGAAGTCCGCGATCGGCATCGGCGCACTGCTGATGGAAGGAATCGGCGACACGATCCGCGTATCGCTGGCTGCGGACCCGGTCGAGGAGATCAAGGTTGGATTCGACATTCTCAAAAGCCTCGGATTGCGCCACAAGGGAGTCAATCTGGTCGCCTGCCCGAGCTGCTCGCGGCAGAATTTCGACGTGATCGATATCGTCAATCAGCTCGAGCAGCGCCTCGAGGACATCATCACTCCGGTCGAGGTCGCGGTGATCGGCTGCATCGTCAATGGCCCGGGCGAGGCGCGGGAGGCGGAAATCGGGCTTACCGGAGCGAGCCCTGCCAACATGGCGTATCTTGACGGCGCCCCCCATCACAAGGTCGACAATGCGGAGCTGCTCGACGAGCTCGAGGCCATGGTGCGCCGCCGGGTGATGGAAAAGCAGGCTGCCGCCAAGAACATCATCGCCAGCGCGTGACCGTCGATGTCGAAACTTCAGGCAATCCGGGGGATGAACGACATCCTCCCCGACCAGACCCCAGCCAGGCAATATCTCGAGGACCGCTTTCGCGAAACCGCCCGGGCCTTCGGCTATCGCGAGATCCGCTTCCCCCTGCTCGAACAGACCCGGTTGTTCAAGCGCTCGATCGGCGAAGCGACTGATATCGTCGAGAAGGAGATGTACACTTTCGCCGATGCCGGCGGCGAGCTGGTCAGCCTGCGTCCTGAGGGAACCGCCGGCTGCGTGCGCGCTGCGCAGCAGCACGGGCTGCTGTACAACCGCCAGCAACGTCTCTGGTACCAGGGGCCGATGTTTCGCCGCGAACGGCCACAGAAAGGCCGCTACCGCCAGTTCCACCAGTTCGGCGTCGAGGCTTTCGGCATGGCGGGGCCCGATATCGATGCCGAGGTCATCGAGCTGTCGGCGGCGTTCTGGAGCAGGCTCGACCTGGCAGGCTGCCTGACGCTGCAATTGAACAACATCGGCAGCGCCGCAGACCGGCAGCGCTATGGAGAGGTTCTCGGGCAATACCTGGCGAGCAGGGCCGACGAGCTCGATGCCAGCGCAAGGAGCAGGATCGGCGTCAATCCCTTCCGCGTGCTCGATAGCAAGCATCCCGGCAATCAGCAGGTATTGCGCGAGGCCCCGGCGATGTCGGGCTATCTGGGCGCGGCAGAAGTCGCGCATTACGAAGGATTGAAAGAGCTGCTCGCCGGCGCCGGCATCGATTTCGTCGAGAATCCCTCGCTGGTGCGCGGCCTCGACTATTACAACGGCTGCGTGTTCGAATGGACGACCACCGAACTCGGCGCCCAGGGAGCGGTCTGCGGTGGTGGCCGCTATGACGGACTCGTCGCCCAGCTTGGCGGCCGGCCGACGCCGGCGGCGGGTTTCGCCATCGGTATCGAGCGCTTGGCGCTGTTGCTCGAAAGCCAGCAGAAACTGCCCGACGCAGCGCGAGCGCATCCCGACGTATGCGTCATCGTCGACCCTGGCGCAACCTCTGCCGCAACCCCTGCCGAAGCCCAGGCCCTGGCGCGCCGCCTGCGGGCGCTGCATCCCGGTCGCAGTATCGTCTGCCAATGCGGCGGTGGCAAGCTTGCGCAACAGATCAAGCGCGCCTGGGAAATGCGCGCGAGGCTCGCCGTCATCGTCATGCCGGGCCTTGCGGGGGCGCCGCCGCAGGTGAAACTGCGCGCTCTCGACAACAGCTTCCCGCCGCGACTGCTGCCGGTCGAGCAATGCGTCGCCGAAATCGGCGCCTTGCTCGCGACCGATCATGCATGGCGCCAGCTTGGCGCAGCGCAATGAACCGGTGCGCAACCATACAAATTCATCACGCAAGTTCTATAATAGCCGTTTGGCAACTTCCAGGAGCAGGCTGTGGCCATCAGCGCCGCTGAAGAAGAGAACATCGAAGCGCTCAAGCAATGGTGGGACGAGCACGGCAAGTCCCTGTTGCTGATCGTGGTCGTCGCGGCCGCCGCTTACGGCGGCTGGAGCTTTTGGCAGCATTCGAGCGCTGCCAGCCGCGAGGCGGCTTCCGACCTGTACGAGCAGGTGCTCGCCGCGAACGGAACCGAGGGTGTCGGCGAGGATTCCGGCGAGGAGGCCGATGCCGAGGCGGTCATCGCCTTGGCGAGCCAGTTGATGGAAGAGCACCCCGGTTCGGCCTACGCCCGCTATGCTGCGCTGTTCAGCGCTCGGCAGTCGGTTCTGCAAGGCGATCTCGAAGCCGCCGAGGAGGCCTTGCAATGGGTGGTCGACAATCCTTCGACGAGCATCTTGCAGCGCACCGACGAAGGACTGGCCCTGGTCGCGAGCCTGCGGCTCGCTCGAGTGATTCTCGCCAGAGGCGATTTCGAGCGGGCATTGCAGTTCGTCAACGGTATCGATCCTGGAAGTTTCGAGCCCGGTTTCCACGAATTGCGCGGCGACATCTATCTGGCCCTCAGACGCCCTGAAGATGCCCGGGATTCGTGGCTCGCAGCCCGGGATGCCGGTTCGGTCAGTGGCGGATTGCGCATGAAACTGGAAAATGCCGGCGTTGCGGAATGAGGGGCTCGTCATGAATTCGCGCTCGATGCTGTTGCTGCTTCCCGTTTTCTGCACGGCGTGCTCGCTGGGTTCCGGGGGCTGGCTTGCCGATGACGAAGTCAATCCCCCGGCCCAGTTGCAAGGCATCGACGAAGAAGTCGAATTGCGCCGCGTCTGGAGCGCGAACATCGGCAACGGCCAGGGGCAGGACTATTTCGAATTGACTCCGGCAGTCGATGGCGAGCGCATTTTCGCCGCGAGCGAGAATGGCTATGTGCATGGCTACGAGCTCGCCACCGGCGAGCTGCTCTGGCGCGCGCGGCTCGACGACGAGACGATCACCGGCGGAGTTGGCGCCGGCAATGGGCTCGTGTTCGTCGGCACCGCCAGCGCCGAAGTCGTCAGCTTCAACCAGTTCACCGGCGAGGAGCTTTGGCGAGGCCCCGTCACGAGCGAAGTCCTGTCGCCGCCGCAAACCGATGGCGATGTCGTCGTCGTGCAGACCGTCGACGGCAAGCTGATCGCCCTCGATGCCGGCAATGGATCGCGGCGCTGGATCTACGAAACGACCTTGCCGGCACTGACCCTGCGCGGCACCAACCGGCCAGTCATCACTCCCCAGGGCTATGTCATCGCCGGCTTCAGCAATGGCACGCTCGTCTCGGTCGCGGCGGAGGACGGCATCTGGCGCTGGGAAGAGCGAATCGCGGTTCCCGAAGGCCGCTACGACATCGATCGCGTGATCGACGCCGATGGCGACCTGTACCTCGACGGCAATCGCGTGCTCGCTTCGAGCTACCAGGGCAATGTCATGGCATTCGATGTCGCCACCGGCAGGATCGTCTGGGGAATGGAAGCCTCGAGCTATCACGGCCTTGACCGGGGATTCGGCAACATCTACTTCAGCTCGGACGCGAGCCACGTCATCGCGGTTCGCGACAACAGCGACGAGATCATCTGGAGCAACGAGGATCTCGAATACCGCGCCGTGACCGGCCCGCGCACGCTCGGCAACTACGTCGTGGTCGCCGATTTCCAGGGCTATGTCCACGTGCTGTCGCAGATCGATGGCCGCATCGTCGGTCGCAGGCAGGTCGATAGCGACGGCGTTCGCGCCAGCATCCTCGCCGTCGATGGACGCTTGTACGTTTATGGCAATGGCGGAACCTTGATGGCGCTCGCCATCGAGTGACCGGGCCCTCCCCATGAGACCCGCCATCGCCCTCGTTGGTCGGCCCAACGTCGGCAAGTCGACCTTGTTCAACCGCCTCACTGCGAGCCGCGACGCCTTGACGGTCAACCTGCCCGGATTGACCCGTGATCGGCAATACGGCGAAGGCGAGCTCGATGGCAGAAAGTTCCTGGTGATCGACATGGGCGGGCTGACCGCCGCTGCCGGGGGAATCGACCGGGAAGTGCAGGCCCAGGCGATGCAAGCCGTTGCCGAAGCCGATCTGGTTCTGCTGCTCGTCGACGCCCGGGACGGGCTGACCCCCGAGGACGCGAGAATCCGCCAATCCTTGCGCGAGCAAGGCAAGTCCTGTGTGCTCGTCGTGAACAAGATCGATGGGCTCGACCCCGATCAGGCCCGTGCCGAATTCCACGAGCTCGGCGCACCGGAGGTTTTTGCCATCGCTGCGGCGCAAGGCATCGGCGTTCGCAGCCTGCTCGGCGAAGTGCTCGACCGGCTTGGGGTGGAGGAGCGCGCCGCGCCGGACCGATCCGACGATCGCATCAGGATCACCTTCGCCGGCCGCCCCAATGTCGGCAAGTCGACCCTGGTCAACCGCTTGCTCGGCGAGCCGCGGATGCTCGTCTACGACGAGCCGGGGACGACCCGCGACAGCATCGAGATTCCCTTCGAGCGCGACGGTCGCCGCTATCTGCTCATCGACACCGCAGGAATCCGCCGTCGCGGCAAGACCAGGGGAGTTGTGGAAAAGTTCTCGGTCGTCAAGTCGCTGCAGGCGATCGAGAAGTCCGATGTGGTGGCCTTGCTCGCCGATTCCCGGGAAGGCATCGTCGAGCAGGACTTGCATCTGCTCGGCCACGTGCTCGATACCGGCAAGGCCCTGGTCATCGCGTTCAACAAGTGGGATGGCATCGGGCAAGACCGGCGGCAATGGATCAGGCGCGAGATCGAGCGCCGCCTCGGTTTCGTCGATTTCGTTCCCAGGCATTTCATCTCCGCCTTGCACGGCAGCGGGGTCGGCGACTTGTACGAGTCGATCCACGCCGCCTGGGAGTCCTCGCGCAAGAGCGTCGCGACCAACGCCTTGACGCGAATGCTCGAGCAGGCCCTCGCAGCCAATCCGCCGCCGCTCGTGCAAGGGCGCAGGATCAAGCCGCGCTACGCCCACCTCGGCGGCCACAATCCGCCCCAGGTCGTGATTCACGGCAAGCAGGTGGAAAAACTGCCGGGCCATTACCGTCGCTATCTGCAAAACAGCTTCCGCCAGGCCCTCGATTTGACCGGAACGACGGTCGCCATCGAGCTGCGCAA
>RKSA01000039.1 GCA_007571115.1 Gammaproteobacteria bacterium | reverse complement strand
CTCGACGACATCCTGCTGCGGCTGCGCAAGGTCCGCGCCCGGCGCGAGGCGCCATTGCGCGACGACAAGGTCATCGCGGGCTGGGCCGGCGCCATGGTCTCGGCCTTTTGCCAGGCTGGCTGGGCGATGGGCCGCAGCGATTGGCTCGATGCCGCCGAACGCGCCGCAGCGCATCTTTGCCAGCGCCACGTCAGCGCCGCTGGCGAATTGCAGCGCATCTGGCTGCACGGCTCGTCGTCGATCCCGGGGCAGATCGAGGATTACGCGAACCCTGCCCTGGCCTTGTTGCAACTGGCCGACGTGACGGGCAAGCCCGAGTATCTCCTGCAAGCCGCAAGCCTGATGAAGCAAGCGTTGAAACGATTTTTCGACGCCGACAGCAACAGTTTCCGGCTCGCGCCGGAAAATGTCCCTGGACCGCAGTTGCTCCGCTCGCGCAACGCATCCGACGGCGCCCAGATCTCGCCGGTCGCCACGGTGCTGCAATGCATGATCGGCCTGCATCGGCGCACAGCCTTGCTGCCCCAGGCCGATGGCGCCGAATTCTCCGCCGAACGCATCGAAGCGTGCATCCGCGCGCTCGCTGCAGCGATCCATGCCAATCCGGCAGGGCATCCATCGTTGCTGCGAGTGATCCGGGGCTGGCAGTCCGGCAGCATCGAACTCGTGCAAGCAGCCGGGCAGGGCGGAGCGCTCGTGCTGGCGCGCAGATGCGGCGAAGATGGCAGAACCGGGTTGCTGATCCGCATTCGCATCATGCCCGGCTGGCACATCACCGCGCCTGGCGAATCCAGCGGCGCGTTCCAGCCCCTGACTCTCGCGCTTGCCGAGGGCGAAACCCATTGGCACCTCGAAGAGTTGCAATGCCGTGGCGAACGCAGGCAGCTCGCCGTTCCCGGCGGGGATGCTGGCGAGAGTGTCGAGATTCTTCAAGGGGAGGTGGAACTTCGCGCCGCCTTGCTTCCTGCCGGTTCGCCGAACAGCAGCAAGAACGACACGGACGAATTTGCCGCCAGCGCCGACATCCGCTTGCAATTGCAGTTGTGCGACGACAGCTCCTGCCAATTGCCCGAAACCTTGCGCTTCCGGCTCTAGCAGCCAAACCACGAATCTCGGCAAATTTGCACCATGATGGAAAATAGACTCGGCAATTTTGCACAATAATGCAAATCCGCCGAGGCAAATTTTGAAAGTGCTGCAAATTTGCCGTAGCATTGTCGGATGAAATCGATCAAGCGCTATCTCGCCAACCAGGCCGAGGCTGACCTCGAACGCAAGATGGTTTTCGTCACGGGCCCGCGTCAGGCAGGCAAGACCACCTTGGCCCTCAGCCTGCCCGGGGCGCGAACGGGCTATCTCAACTGGGATGTTGCCGAGCATCGCAGCCGCATATTGCAGCGAGAGCTTCCCGATTCCAGCCTTTGGGTGTTCGACGAGATCCACAAGCATCGCCAATGGCGCGATTGGCTCAAGGGGCTGTACGATGTTCGCGCCAGCGGCCAGCGAATCCTCGTCACCGGCAGCGGCAGGCTCGACCTGTACCGCTTCGGCGGCGACTCCCTGCAAGGCCGCTATCGCCTTTTGCGCCTGCATCCGCTCTCGTTCGCGGAGCTCGGGCTGGCAAGCACCGCCGACCTGAACGAGCTGCTGACCCTAGGCGGCTTCCCCGAGCCCTGGACGAGCGCGAGCGCCACGGAGGCGAAGCGCTGGTCGATGCATTATCGTGCCCAGATCGTCCATGAGGAAGCCGCATCCCTTGAAGGAATCCGCAATCTTGGCCAGGCGGAAACGACGCTGCTGGCGCTCCCTGAAAGAGTCGGCTCGCCGCTGTCAATCAATTCCCTGCGCGAACTGCTGCACGTCAGCCACCACACGATGAGCGCATGGCTCGACGCTTTTGAGCGCCTTTACGCCATATTCCGCGTTCCCGCCTTCGTCTTTCGCAGTTCCCGCGCAGTGCAAAAGGAACGGAAGCACTACCATTTCGACTGGACCGTCGTCCCCGACCCAGGCGCCAGATTCGAAAACCTGGTTGCCTGCCACCTGCTCAAATGGACCCACTGGCGCCAGGACGCCTTCGGCGAAGAACTCGCCCTGCACTACTACCGCGACCGCGACGGTCGTGAAGTCGACTTCGTGGTCACGCAAAACCGCGAGCCCCAAGTGCTCATCGAATGCAAACGCTCCGACGGCGCCCCCTCAAGAGGATTGCGCTACCTGCACAGCAAGTTCCCTAATGCCAAAGCATGGCAAATCGCCGCAGAAGGCCACAAAAACTACAAAACCCCATCCGGCATCCGCGTAGCACCCGCCCAGGTTCTCCTGCAAGATTTGGTTTGAAATCGGCCAGAGGTTCTATTGGGAGGAACTACCTTTGAACCTCTCAAAGTACAACATTTCTCAAATTCATATTCGACTCGCGATGCAGGTCTCAAATTTGCTTTTGAACCATGCAAAGAAAATTGCTCATTAGCAGACTGCTGAAGAACTTCGGCACGACTTCGGTGGCTGGGCCGTATTCGCCGTGGTCGAAACCGCTTCCGGTGCATTCGAGATTCAGCTCTACCGTCGTGGCGCCGGCTGCCTTGGCTGCCTGATGGAAACCGGCGGCGGGGTAGACATTGCCCGACGTGCCGATAGCAACGAACACATCGCAGCTATCGAGCGCCGCGAAGATTTCGTCCATGTGCATGGGAATCTCGCCAAACCATGTGATGTCGGGTCGCAATGCGCCGGTGCGGTCGCAGCACGGGCAGGAAGTCTCGACGAAGACATCACCGCAGTGCTCGAACACCCGGCCCGAATGCTGGCAGCGAATCTTCAACAGTTCGCCGTGCATGGGCCGCAACTCGCGACTGCCAGCGCGTTCGTGAAGATCGTCGATGTTTTGGCTGACGAGCAGGAATTCACCATCGAAGTCGCGCTCGAATTCTGCCAATGCCAGATGTGCCGCATTGGGCCTGATTTCGGGTTGCAGCAAATGTCTGCGCCGCTGGTTGTAGAAATCGTGTACCAGGCGCGGGTTTCTGGCGAAGCCCTCGGGCGACGCCACATCCTCGATGCGATGTTCCTCCCAGAGCCCCTCCGCAGCCCGAAACGTGACAATCCCCGACTCGGCGGACACACCAGCGCCGGTCAGCACGACGATGGAACGAGGACAGGAAGCGGCAGTTCTCATTTTTCCGAGTCTACACAGCCGGATGAGCTCGATTGCAGCCGGGGCCGGGTCAATAATGCTGGTCAGTGCGTAGCGGTCGCGTCTGGATACGCACAATCATCCCAGAATGATGTACGGATATCCATTTTCAGACTCGTTTCTCGTTGGAATCGACCCTCCCGTTCAGGTTCGCTTCGCGTTGGACAAGGCTAAAAGTTGCATGACCGCCAAATTTTCTGTTACACCCGGGAAACCGATGGGGCGGCAAGCGGTCGCCCCCCCCAGACAAGGAGGAGAGTTTCCATGCCTGACTCCAGAATTGCATTCCTGTTTGCAATATCCTGCAAGATACTGGCCAAGCGGGTCGCGGCCGTTGGTCTTCTCGCGCTTTGCCTCGTCGCTTTCACCGCCCATGCGGGCCAGGCCCCGCCCATCGACACCGATGGCGACGGAATCGCCGATTCTCTCGACACCGACGACGACAACGACGGCATGTCCGACGTGTGCGAGAACACCTATGGCTTCGACCCCCTCGACCCCTCGGACGGCGGCTCGACCAACACCGACGGCGATGGCGCGAGCAACGCCCACGAATGCAAGCACGGCACCGATCCGACGCGAAAGCCCGGAGACAGGGTCATGCCCGACACCGACGGCGATGGCATGCACGACATATGGGAGGCGAACTATCAGCTTGATCCGGATGACGCGAGCGATGCGGCGAACGACGACGACGGCGACGGCTACAGCAATATCGAGGAGTTCAGGGCCGGCACCATTCCGCAATGGAACCAAAGTCACCCGGATAGCGTTCCCGAATCGTGGCGCGGGTTCGGCGGCAGCTACGCCGTGAAGGTTGGCGCCATTGACCCGGCGGACCAGCTCGAGGACATCCTCGTCACCAACACCTCGTCGGGTGTGCTGCCTGCGGTTTCCGACTTTGTGCTCGTGCAGAAGGCGAACGGAGGCTTCGAGATCAATGACTCTTCAGATTACATGATCCCCGCCGGGCTGACCGACATCAGCTCGCTCGCCACCGCTGTCGACCTCGACGTGGACGGGGTGAAGGATATGGTTCTAAGCGGGATCGACAAGTACATCACTGGTGCCCATGATCTGGTCGTGTATGGCAACTCCTTTGTTTTTGACCAGTACGACATTCCCAAACGCCACGCCAGTCTCGGCCCGTCGACCGAGAAATTCTTTGCCGATGTAGCAGCGTGGATTGACGACGAGGATTATTTCGAGGACGATGTCCCGGTCTCGGGAACCCTCGAGGTCGAGCCCTGGGAGGAACAGGCGCCACCCATCGGCGACCCCAATCTTCCCGGAGATGAAAGGCCGCAGATCGCATCGCTCGCTTCTGTGCCCGACTGGCATCCCCTGGGCTTCATCGACATCAGTGACGCCGACGATCCCTTCTGGGGAGACCATGGCTGTGTCGGCTGGAGCCCTGCGGCCTGCATCGGGATCGACACCACCGGCAGCTTGTGGGGATGGAGCTCGTTTCTCTACGACTATGGAGGCTGGCCCTTGCAGATTGACTTCGAGAGTGCTGGAATTGGACCAATCATGATTTCCGGCGGCTCCGAGGATGCGGAGTTCCCGGACGAAGCGAACGTCTACGACGTTTCGGGGTTCGACCAGGACGCCCGTCTGCTCGTCCTGCAGTATTTCTCCCCGGTCCGGGAGAGCGGCTCGTGGCAGCCAGCCTCCGAGAGCGCGCAAAGGATTTCCGACATGCTGGAAGCCGTGCTGGGAAGCGCTCCCATGGCCGGCGAGCTGAGCCATGTCGGCAAGGGGGTTTTTTCGCAGGTGCCCGATCATGAATCCCATGAAGGGCTGATCAGCGATATCCTGCAAACCATGGATTATGTGCGCGACCGGCTTTCCTTTCCAGATGCGAGAGAGCTTGATTATTCGGACTCGCCAAGCCTTGATGAACTCGGAGGCTCCGACCAAAACTGTCATTATCTGAAGAATAAATGCACGAAGGAGTCGTTCACAATTGAAGAGAGGACTGCAATCAAGGAAAAAATCGACGAATTGTATGAACCTCTGCACAACAAAGTATTTTCCAATGCTGAGGAAGCAGCCATTGCAATTCATGAATCGGAATTGTATCGATACGCTGATAAAAAGCAATTGGAAGTAGGTGTGGTAATCGACGATTTCATTCCTCAAAGAACGAAACTTCGGCGTGTAGAAACTTCTTATGATACCACCTACGTTGAAATCTACTATGGCTTCCATGACCCACTTGTAGGGATAACCACCACATGGCACAACCATCCTAGCGGGCGCCCAATATGGCAAGGAGATGCCTATGCTTCAGCCATAGCAAATTTGCAAAAAATATGCGATGGGGTGACGCCATTAGCTATGCATCTGGAAAGCGATTGACCAGAGCATCGGCGAAGCAGATGGTTGACATCGCAGATACTAAAAATTTCACTTTTGTATATGAAGCTTACAAAAATGGAAAATGGGAAACTGTCAGCCGGGAAAATCAATCGCTGAAATCAATAGGTTTAGATGCCAGGCCTCTCTCCTGCAGCCCTTAGCAGGCTGCTGAAAAACCCCTTCCGATTGCCTGATTTGGTAGAATTGGCTCCTGTCCTGAAGATTTTCCGATCAAAGAAGGCTGCGGAAGGAGAACGGCTATGCAGATGCCGACTATTCGACTGTGGGGAGCGTATCGTGCTGACTCCGGTTCATAGCGTTCAGGGGGTCCTGGACGGTTTCGAGCGCATTGCCTCGTTCCGTTGGGCTTGCGTTGGCTCGCTCGTGCCTCGGGGGTTTGAGCGGTACGCCAGAATTTTCCACCCTGCGTGGCGTCAGGCTCCAAATCGGCACGCCTCCGATCCCTCATGGTCTCTGAAGCCGCAGCAATGCCTGGCGGTTCGCTGGGCTGAGGTCGCGAATCATTCCGGGACGACGTTTCACCGCTTGATGCAATGGAACTTGATCGCCGCGCCAAGCTTGCGCGGCACCAGACAT
>RKSA01000207.1 GCA_007571115.1 Gammaproteobacteria bacterium | reverse complement strand
TTGGCGAAGCTCGCCGCGATTCGCGACAGGTCGGTGGCCGGAACCGCCCTGGCATCGAGCCAACGATGCACGGCGCGGCCGCCGCGCGCGTAGAAACGCGTCAAGGACTCGGCCTCGCCACGACCGATCAGCAGGTTGAGGTTCTGCCGCCGCTGGCCGTCGTGGGCGACTGCCACGCCTCGCGCACGAGCGTCCTTGGACAAGGCCGCGACGAGATTCGGCGCGATCGAGGGCATGTCGGCCGGGCAGATCAGGAACCAGGTGCCTGGAAGCTGCGCAAAACACGAAACGAGGCCGCCGAGGGGCCCCTGCCCCGGCTCGGCATCGATGACGAGTTCGCAGCCGAAAGCTGCATAGGCATCGGCGTCCTGGCCGCCACCGAGGCTGAGCACGACTCGACCTGCCTGGGCGCGAAGCCGCTCGATGACGAATTCGACCAAGGCGCGCCCGCCGACGCGAACGAGGGGCTTTTCCACGCCGCCGAGGCGCCTGCCGCTGCCGCCGCAGAGAACGATCGCGGTGACTTCTTCAGGCTGCAACCCGGGCTTGAGTTTAGGCTTCAGTTTAGGCTTCAAGAACGCGATGCCCGTGGCAATAGAGATTGAAGCTGCCGCGCTTGAGGAAGCCGACGAGGGTGATCCCCTGCTGTTCGGCGAGTTCGACGGCGAGGCTCGACGGCGCGCCGATCGCCGCGACGAGCCGCGCTCCTGCCATGGCGGCCTTCTGGATCAATTCGAAACTCGCGCGACCGCTGAGCAGAATGCCGAAACCCACGAGCTCGCCTTCGCGGAAATGCGCACCGACGAGCTTGTCGAGGGCATTGTGCCTGCCAACGTCTTCGCGGATTCGGGCGATGCGCCCACTGCCATCGAAACTCGCCGAGGCGTGCAGGCCTCCGGTGCGGGTGAATTCGTCCTGCCTGGCGAGGAGCTGGGCGGGAAGCTTGCGCAAGTCGCCGGCGTGGATCGCGAAACCGCTCCCTGTTCGTTCATTGTGTTCAGGGCGCTCGGGCACCTGGAAGGCGATGGCATCGAGGGATGCCTTGCCACAGACTCCGCAACTCGAACTGGTATAGAAATGCCTTTTCAAGGACTCGAGATCGACTTGCACCTGCGAATCGAGCTCGACTCGCAAGACGTTGACGAGCCCCTTGTCGGGGCTCGGGGGGCCGCAATGGCCGATGCGGGAAACATCCTGCGCGGAGCGGATGATCCCCTCGCCGGCGAGGAAGCCCATGGCCAGTTCCTCGTCGTGGCCTGGGGTGCGCATGGTGATGGCGATGCTCTGCTCAGCACGCTTCTGCCCTGCTCCATGGACAAGGCGGATTTCCAGGGGTTCCTCGATGCTGACGGCATCGCTGGCGCACTCGGTTCCGCCCGGCGCACAACGCCTGATCGAACGCTGCAAGCTGCCGGGCGCGAGCGTTTTGGTGGCGATGGCGTCGCTCACCGCTACCACTCACTGCCCAGGCACGAGTTGGCGCTGCCTTTGCTCGCGGCCCTGGAATTCGGTCTGCCAGGCCGACAGGTAGTTGGCAGGCTGCACCTCGACTGCGGTCACCTTGTACTCGGGGCAGTTGGTCGCCCAGTCGCTCAAGTCCGTGGTGACGACATTGGTGCCGGTTCCGGGGTGATGGAAAGTCGTGTAGACGACTCCGGGAGCGACCCGGGTCGTCACCTCGGCCTTGAGCGCGATCTCGCCCATGCGGCTGCGCACCGAAACCCTGTCCCCCGAGCGGACTCCCCTCGCCTCGGCGTCGGCGGGGTGCAATTCGAGGCGGTCCTCGTCGAGCCATTCGACGTTCGCGGTGCGCCGCGTCTGGGTGCCGACGTTGTACTGCGCCAGGACGCGGCCGGTGGTCAGCAGCAGGGGGAACTTGCGGCTGGTTCGCTCTTCGGTGGGCTGGAAATCGGTGAGCATGAAGCGGCCCTTGCCACGAACGAAACGATGCTCGTGCATGATCGGCGTTCCTTCGGGCGCCGCATCGTTGCACGGCCATTGCACGCTGCCGAGCCGGTCGAGCTTGGCGAAACTGACTCCGGCGAAATCGGGGGTCAGGCTCGCGACTTCGTCCATGATGGCCGCAGCCGAAGAGTAGTTCATCGGATAGCCCATGGCTGCGGCAAGCTCCTGCACGACCTGCCATTCGGCCTTGCCCGATTTGGGCTGCATCACCTGGCGAACGCGGTTGATGCGCCGCTCGGCATTGGTGAAGGTGCCGTCCTTTTCCAGGAACGACGTCCCCGGCAGGAAGATGTGCGCGAACTTGGCGGTCTCGTTGAGGAACAGATCCTGCACGATCACGCAGTCCATGTTGCCGAGGGCCGCTTCGACGCCTTGGGTGTTGGGGTCCGACTGGGCGAGATCCTCGCCCTGGATGAAAATTCCTTTCAGGCTGCCTCCCCGGGCTGCGTCGAGCATGTTGGGGATTCTCATGCCGGGCTCGGGCAGCAGCTTGACCTGCCAGGCCTGCTCGTAGCGCTGGCGCACTGCTGGGTCGATGATCGGCTGGTAGCCCGAAAGCTCGTGGGGAAACGAGCCCATGTCGCAGGAGCCCTGCACGTTGTTCTGCCCGCGCAAGGGGCAGACGCCAACGCCTTCGCGGCCGATGTTGCCAGTCGCCATGGCGAGATTGGCCATGGCCATGACCATGGTCGAGCCCTGGCTATGCTCGGTGACGCCGAGACCGTAGTAGATCGCGGCATTGTCCGCCCCAGCGTAGAGCTGCGCCGCAGCGCGGATCTGCGCCGCAGCGACTCCGGTGATCTCCTGCACGGCTTCGGGGGAATGTTCCGGCCGCGCCGCGAACTCGCGCCATTCGAGGAAGGATTCGGCTTCGCAGCGCTCGCGGGCGAAGTCTTCGTCGACGAGCCCTTCGCTGACGACCACATGAGCGAAGGCGTTCATCATCGGCACATTGGTTCCAGGCAGCAGGGCGAGATGCGCTTCGGCCTCGATATGCGGCGAACGCACCAGATCGATGCGGCGCGGATCGACGACGATCAATTTCGCGCCCTGGCGCAGCCTGCGCTTGAGCTGCGAGGCGAATACCGGATGGCCGTCGGTGGGGTTGGCACCGATGACCATGATCGTGTCGGCTTGCAGCACCGAATCGAAATGCTGGGTTCCGGCCGAAGTTCCATAGGTCTGCTTGAGTCCGTAGCCCGTCGGCGAATGGCAGACCCGCGCACAGGTGTCGACATTGTTGCTGCCGAAGGCGGTGCGAACCATCTTTTGTACGGTCCAGATCTCCTCGTTGGTGCAACGCGCCGAAGTCACCGCAGCGATGGCGTGCTGGCCGTGGCTCGCCTGGATCGCCTTGAGCCGCGAGGCGGCCGCAGAGATCGCCTCGTCCCAGCCGACTTCGCGCCAGGGCTCGGTGATTTTCTCGCGCAGCAGCGGCTTGACGATTCGCTCAGGGTGGTTGGCGTAGCCCCAGGCAAAACGGCCCTTGACGCAGGAATGGCCGTGATTGGCCTTGCCGAGCTTGTCGGGCGCCATGCGCACGACCTGGTCGCCCTTGAGCTCGGCGCGGAACGAGCAGCCGACTCCGCAATACGCGCAGGTCGTGCGAATGCTGCGGTCAGGCACGCCGTGCTCGACCACTGACTTTTCGATCAGGGTCGCGGTCGGGCAGGCTTGCACGCAGGCGCCGCAGGAGACGCATTCGGAACCGAAAAAGTCCTCGGCGCCGGTCTTGACGCTCGATTCGAAGCCTCGGGAGGCGATCGTCAAGGCGTGGGTTCCCTGCACTTCGGCGCAGGCGCGCACGCAGCGCGAGCAGACGATGCACTTGGACGGGTCAAAACGGAAATAGGGATTCGAATCGTCGACCGCAGCGCCGAGGTGATTGTCGCCTTCGGCGTAGCGGACTTCGCGCAGGCCCACGGCGCCGGCCATGTCCTGGAGCTCGCAGTCGCCATTGGCGCTGCAGGTGAGGCAGTCGAGAGGGTGGTCGGAAATATAGAGCTCCATGACGCCGCGACGCAGCTTCGCGAGTTGGCCGCTTTGCGTTCGCACCTTCATGCCTTGGCGAACGGGCTCGGTACACGAGGCATGAACTCCGCGCCGCCCCTCGATTTCCACGAGGCAGAGCCGGCACGAGCCGAAGGCCTGCAAGTTGTCGGTGGCGCAAAGTTTCGGCACGGGGATGCCGGCCTCGATGGCGGCGCGCATGATCGAGGTGCCTGCCCGCACCTCGACCTGGGCGCCATCGATGCTGACGGCAACGCGATCGTCGCTGGCCGGGACCGGGGTGCCGTAATCGGGATCGTCGAGTCTCATGGTCGGGTCTCCTGGATCCGCGCTTTCATGGCTTGTCGCCATTCGCGAATCTGCTCGCAAACCCGGTTGCGGCGGGAAATGCCTTGGCGAGAGCGCTTCGCACCGGAATCGGGGTCATGCCTCCCATCTGGCACAGGCTGGCCTGTTCCATCACATCGCACAGCTCGGCGATGAGCTCCAGCCCTCTCTCAGTGTCCTCCCGAGTGTACTCCCCTTTGGCGAGCTCCGCCACAGTTTCCCTGCCTCGCACCGAGCCGATCCGGCAGGGGGTGCATTTGCCGCAGGATTCATGAGCGCAAAAGGCGAAGGCGAAATGCGCCTGCTGCACGAGGTCGATGCTGTCGTCGAACACAACCAGGCCACCGTGGCCGATTCCGGCGCCGAGCCTGGCCATGGCCTCGTAGCTGAGTGGCGTGTCGAAGTCCTCCTCGAACAGGTAGGCGCCGAGGGGCCCGCCGATTTGCACCGCGCCGAGGGGCCTGCCGCTGCGCGTGCCGCCGCCGAGTTCCTCGACGAGGTGGCGCAGGCTGCTGCCGAAAGGAAGCTCGTAGAGCCCGCCGCGCTGAACGTTGCCGGCAAGCTGGAAGGTCATGCTCCCCGTCGAGGCGCCGACGCCGATTTCAGCGTAGGCGCTGCCGCCCATGCGCAAGATCGCCGGCACCGAGCAAAGCGTGATGACGTTATGCACGAGGGTCGGCTTGCCAAACAGGCCGGCAACCGCAGGAACGGGAGGCTTGGCGCGAACTTCGCCGCGCTTTCCTTCGAGGCTTTCGAGCAGCGAGGTCTCCTCGCCGCAGATATACGCGCCGGCGCCGATGAACAGCTCGATGTCGAAGGCCTCGAGCAGGCCGAGGGCCCTGGCCCTGGCGATGGCAGCGGCAAAAATGTCGGCGGCGAGGGGGTATTCGGAGCGCAGGTACACCAGACCCTTGCTCGCCCCGCTGGCATGGCCCGCAAGCAGCATGCCCTCGATCAGGCAGAACGGATCGCCTTCCATGATGAGCCGGTCGGCGAAGGTTCCCGAATCGCCTTCGTCGGCGTTGACGACGATGTATTTCTGCGAAGCCGGCGTATCGAAGACCGTCTGCCACTTGATATGCGCCGGGAACCCGGCGCCGCCGCGGCCGCGCAGCCCGCTCGCCTTGATTTCGGCGATCAGTTCGCGCGGCTCGCGTTCGAGCTGCCCGAGCAGCCAGGAAGGGTTGTATTGCAGCGGATCGACCAGGCCACAGCGGGCAAAAACGAGGCGCTGCTGGCAGGCAAGCGCCGGCAACTCGGCGACGGGACCGAGAGCGACGGCATCGAGAGCGTCGAGGTCTTGCACGGGGCCGTAGGCTTCGCCGTCGATCACGAGCATCGGCTCGAGCCAGGCGAGGCCGAAACTGCCGGTGCGAACGACTTCGTCGCCGCGCTGGCGCAGTTCGCTCGCGAGGCGCTCGGCGCCGAGGGCGTTGGCGAGAGTCTCGTTGGGAACGAGCGCGCGGCGGCTCACCGCAGCAGCTCCTCGCGAGTGACCCGCACCACCACGCGCTCATCGACCGTGGCACAGGGCCCCGAGGCGCACAGGCCAAGGCAGTAGACAGCTTCCAGGCTGACGCCGAGATCCTCGCTCGTTGCGCCGAGCTCGACTCCGAGGGCCTCGGCCACTTCCCGGGTCAGGCGCCGCGAGCCCACCGCCTGGCAGGCTTCGGCCTGGCAAATGCGGATGTGCCTGCGCCCTCGCGGCGTGGTGCGGAAGTCGGAGTAGAAGGAAACGATGCCGCGAACGTCGGCAAGGCTCAGATTGAACACATCGGCGACGATCCCCACGTGCTCGTCGTCGATGTGGCCATGGGCAGAGACGATTTTCCGCAATGCGACGAGGGGCCCGCCCACTTTCCCAACGCAGGCGGCGACAAGTTCGCGAATGGCTTCGCTACCAGGCATGGCCCCGCATCCCCGCACACCCCGAATGGGGC
>RKSA01000250.1 GCA_007571115.1 Gammaproteobacteria bacterium | reverse complement strand
CGGTCGGGGGGAAGCTGCGGAAGCAGTTCCAGTGTCGTTTCGAGGCGGGTGCGGAGATTGCGGAAATCCCGGTTGTTCACGCCGATCAACTGGCAAGCGAGCCGCAAGGCGCGTTCGAGTTCGTCGTGATCATGAACTTCGACGAGCACGTCGAGCTGCAAGCTTGCCGCGCGAGCCGCGAGCTCTTGAAGCTGCACGTCGGACAGGGCGGCGACGATCAGCAGGATGCAATCGGCGCCGACAAGACGCGATTCGGCGAGCTGGTACGGATCGATCATGAAATCCTTGCGCAGCAATGGCAGATGCTGGGCGGCACGCGCTGCCGCCAGATCTGCAAGGCTGCCCTGGAAATGTTTCGCATCGGTCAGCACCGAAAGACAGCAGGCACCCGACCGGGCATAGTCGGCCGCATGACGCGCGGCAGCGAAATCCTCGCGGATCAACCCCTTCGATGGCGAAGCGCGCTTGATCTCGGCGATGACCGCAGGGCCGCCAGCGGCGATTCGCGCTCGCAAGGCGCCGGCGAAATCGCGGGTTGCGGGAGCTTCGGCAAGCGCGGCCTCGAGCTGCGGCAGCGGCCGCGAAACTTGCGCCTCGGCGACTTCGCGGCGCTTGTGCGCGAGGATTTCCGCGAGCGTGTTGCTAGCCATGCTGGCCACCGATCTTCCTGTCTTCATTCATGGCGTCATTCATGGCTCTGGGGAGCGGCTCGCTTCGACCATTTCCCGGAACTTTTCCAGGGCGGCGCCGCTTTGCTGGATCGCCACAGCGCGAGCCACGCCGTCGTGCAAGCTTTCGCCAAGGCATGCGGCATACATCGCCGCACCGGCATTCAGGGCGACCAGCCGTGCTGCCTTCTCGTGCCGCCACGACAGAGCCTGGTTGACGAGTTCGAGGCTCGCTTCCGGGCTGTCGACTCGCAGGTCGTCGATATCGCCCGCACGCTTCATGCCGAGCTCTTCGGGAGTGACGCGGTATTCGGCGATGCTGCCGTTTTGCAGCTCGCCGACCCGGGTCGCTGCGGCAATGCTGATTTCGTCGAGGCCGTCCTCGGCAGCGACGATCAGCACGTGCTCGCTGCCAAGCTCGCGCAGCACTTCGAGCAAAGGCCTGATCCAGGCAGCATCGAACACTCCCATGAGCTGGTTCGGCGCGCAGGCTGGATTGGTCAGGGGGCCGAGCAAATTGAACACGGTGCGAATGCCAAGCTCGCGGCGCACGCCGACGACGTGCCGGGTCGCGCCATGATGGGCCGGGGCGAACATGAATCCGATTCCGACGCGATCGATCAGCTCGCCGACGCGTTCCGGGGGCAGGGCAAGATTGTAGCCGGCGGCTTCGAGCAGATCGGCGCTACCGCTTCTGCTCGTCGCGCCGCGATTGCCGTGCTTGGCGACTCGCGCGCCAGCGCAGGCGGCAACGATCGCCGCAGCGGTGGAAACATTGAACTTGTTGGCGCCGCTGCCGCCCGTTCCGCAAGTGTCGACGAGCCGCTCGCGGGTCCGCACCCGCACCGGAACCGCCAACTCGCGCATGACCTTGGCCGCGCCGAGAATTTCCGCCGCGCGGACTCCCTTCATCTGCAATCCGACCAGCAAGGCGGCATTTTGCGCATCGGTGGCGGTGCCGGACATGACCTGCTTCATGACCTCGACCATTTCGGCCGCAGCCAGGTCGTTGCCGCCGATGACTCGCCTAATGGCGTCGCCGATTTGCATCGATGCTCTCCTTCAAGCGCCGTGCAGGGCGCCGCGAACGGCCCGGTCGCGCTCCGGTGACGAACGGGCACGCGCCGCGCCCGGCTCGGTTCGGGCAAGAAAGTTGCGCAACAGGTCGTGGCCGTGCTCGCTGGCGATCGATTCGGGATGAAACTGCACGCCTTCGACATCGAATTGCCGATGCCGCACTCCCATGATCGCTTCGCGCTCGCCGTCGATCTCGCTCCAGGCGGTGACTTCGAGGCAATCGGGCAGGCTCGCGGCCTCGATCACCAGCGAATGATAGCGAGTCGCGACAAACGGGTTCGCCAGACCCTCGAAAACTCCCGCTCCACGGTGATGGATGCGGCTTGTCTTGCCATGCATGACGCGCCCGGCGCGGACGATGCGGCCACCGAAGCATTGGCCGATGGCCTGATGGCCGAGGCAGATGCCGAGCAGCGGAATCTCGCCAGCAAAACGTTCCAGCACGGCGAGCGAGATCCCCGCTTCGTCGGGAGTGCAAGGCCCCGGTGAAATGACGATTTGCCGCGGCGCCATGGCGGAGATTTCGGCAAGACCGATCTCGTCGTTGCGCAGCACATGCACTTCCGCGCCAAGTTCGCCCAGGTACTGCGCGACGTTCCAGGTGAACGAATCGTAATTGTCGATCATCAGCAGCATGGCAGGCTCGCGGCGGGCTCCCGTTGGCACTGCGCCATGCTAGCAGAATTCGCCCAGCCGCTGGCCGCCATGGGCCGGGAAATTCCCTCGCCGGCAATCGTTTTGCCCCAAGCTGGCGTATGATTCTGCAAATGGAAACCTGCACCATCCCCCCAAACGGCCAGAACCTCGCGATCGTGTGGTTCCGGCAGGATCTGCGGCTGCATGACAACCCCGCCCTCCATGCGGCGGCAGCCGCAGGCCCGGTGCTGCCGGTCTACATCCTCGACGACGACAACGCCGGCGAATGGAAAATGGGAGGCGCCTCGCGCTGGTGGCTGCACCATTCCCTGTCGCGCCTGAATGAGGCACTGCATGGCCAATTGCTCGTCCTGCGTGGCGATTGCCGAAGCAAGCTGGCGCGCCTGTGCGAAAGGCTGCCGGTTCGCCAGGTCTGCTGGAACCGATGTTACGAGCCCTGGCATAGGCGCCAGGACGAACGGGTTGCCAAGGAGCTCGGGGATGCCGGAATCGAAACGTGCATTGCCGATGGCTCGCTGCTCTTGCCGCCTTGGCGAAGCGGCCGTCGGGACGGTTCTCCCTATGCGGTGTTCAAGCCTTTCCACGACAATCTTGCGCGGCTGCTCTCATCCGGCGAAGCGCTGGCGTCCGAGGCGCCGCCGCGCAGGTTATTGGTGGTGGAACAGCCGCTGGCGGGAAACTCCCAGCCTCTCGAACGCATCGAAGCGCTCGCGCTCAAACCCCGCATCCCCTGGGATGCCGGCCTCGAACAGCACTGGACGCCGGGCGAAACCGCAGCGCACGAGCAACTCGCAGCCTTTTTCGATCAACGCGTCGACGATTATCGCCTTGATCGCGACTCGCTCGGCGCGGAGGCCGTGTCGAAACTTTCGCCCTACCTGCATTTTGGCGAGATCAGCCCGCGACGCATCTGGCTGGAAGCGAGCGAGCGCCCCGCCAGCGACGGCACGAAAGCGTTCCTGCGCCAACTGGCCTGGCGCGAGTTCAGCCACCATTTGCTATGGCACTTCCCGCACATGAGCGACCAGGATCTGCGACCGACGCTGGCGAACTTCCCCTGGCGCGACGATGCTGCCTCGCTGCGCCGCTGGCAGCAAGGCACGACGGGAATCCCCCTCGTCGATGCAGGAATGCGCGAGCTGTGGCGAACCGGCACGATGCACAACCGCGCGCGAATGGTCACGGCGTCCTTGCTGAGCAAGAACCTGCTGATCCATTGGCTCGCCGGAGCGCGCTGGTTCTGGGACTGCCTCGTCGACGCGGACCTGGCGAACAACAGTTTCGGCTGGCAATGGGTGGCGGGCTGCGGCGCCGACGCAGCGCCGTACTTCCGCATCTTCAACCCCGTACTGCAATCGCGCAAGTTCGATCCGCAAGGCAACTATCTCAGGCGCTGGCTGCCAGAATTGCGCGGCTTGCCCGACCGGCACGTCCATGCGCCCTGGGAGGCGAGCCCCGGCGAGTTGCGCACCGCAGGAGTGCGCCTTGACGAGAACTACCCGGCGCCGATCATCGACTTGCGAGCTTCCCGGGAACGCGCCCTGGCTGCCTGGCAGGCGCTGCGTCGAAATCGGGCCTGACCCGGCCAAACCTCGCTACGCGCCGGTCACGCTGGCGACTTCAGCGCGGCGAGCAGTTTCTCGTGAATTCCGCCAAAACCGCCATTGCTCATGATGACGACGTGGTCACCGGGCTTTGCGATTGCGGCGAGATGGGAAACGATGCCGTCAACCTCGCCGAATGCCCGTGCCGGGGTGCTGCCTCCCGCAGCGAGCGCGGCGCAGTCGAGGCGGCAATGCTCTGGCTGGAACCAGACCGCCAGATCGGCCCGGTCGACCGACTCGGCCAGAACGTGCTGATGCACGCCAGCCTTCATGGTATTGGAGCGCGGCTCGACCACGGCGATGATCCTTCCCTCGCCAGCGAGTCTCGCCGAAAGACCTTGCAAGGTCGCGCCAATCGCCGTGGGATGATGGGCGAAGTCGTCGTAGACCGTGACACCGTTGACGATCCCTCGCAATTCGAGCCTCCGCTTGACGCCGCGGAAGCCGCCCAGCGCTTGCGCAGCGGTGGCAACGGGAACGCCAGCATGTTCGGCGGCGATCATCGCGGCAGCGCCATTCCTGACATTGTGCAGGCCGGTCTGCTGCCAGGAGACAGCCGCCACCACGGGCCTGGGAGCCCCTGCGCAATGCTTTTGCAACTCGAAGCGGCCGCCATCGCTCGCCTGGGGGCGGACGTTCCAGAACGCCTCCTGGCAGTTCGCTTGCGCAAGCCGCCGGCATTGCGCCTCGTCGAGGTCGAACCCCACGCGCTGCACCGGAGTCCAGCAGCCCTGGGCGAGCACTTCGTCGAGCGCTGGCTCATCGGCGGGCATGACGATGCGGCCATTGCCGGGTAGGGTGCGAATCAAGTGGTGGAACTGGCGCTGCATCGCTGCCAGGTCGTCGAAAATGTCGGCATGGTCGAATTCGAGGTTGTGCAGGATCGTGGTGCGCGGGGCGTAATGGACGAATTTGGAGCGCTTGTCGCAAAAGGCGCTGTCGTATTCATCGGCTTCGACGACGAAGAACGGCGTTTCGCCGAGCCGCGACGAAACGGGAAAGTTCTGCGTGACGCCGCCGATCAGGAAGCCAGGGGCCAGGCCGGCGAATTCGAGGATCCACGCCAGCATCGCGCTCGCGGTCGTCTTGCCGTGGGTGCCGGCGACACCAAGCACCCATTTGCCTCGCAGGACGTATTGCGCGAGCCATTGCGGCCCCGACGTGCAAGGCATCCCCTCTTCGAGCGCGCGTTCGAGAACCGGATTGCCGCGGGCGATGGTATTGCCGACCACGACGAGCTCGGGGCGGCCGTCGAGATGTTCGGGCAGGTACCCGTCGAGAACGGCAATGCCGCATTCTTCGAGCTGGATGTTCATGGGCGGATAGGTGTTGGCATCGCAGCCGCTGACGCGATGGCCGAGCTGCCTCGCGAGCAGGGCGATGCTGCCCATGAAGGTGCCGCAGATGCCGATAATGTGCAGATGCATGGGTTCCGGGCGTATTGCCTGATTCGCGGTGGCGCGTCTTATAGCACAATCGGCAGTTTGCCGATGGATGTTGATGTTTTCGCCCGGGTCGTGCAAATTGGAGCTATTGGCAAGCACGAGTGGCTAGAGCGCGATGCCGATGATCGATTTCCCCGCATATTCCGTGGCCCTGTATCGCCAGTCAGGCACCGAGAAAAGCTGCCTGCGCTTGCAGGATGGGTATGGGCTTGACGTGAATCTGGTGTTGTTCTGCTATTGGTTCGGCACACACCATGGCATCGTCGGCACCGAGCTCTGGCAACGCATCAACACCATTTCCCGGCAGTGGCAGGATCAAGTGGTCCGCCCCCTGCGCGAGGCGCGGCGCTCACTGGGCAAGCCGGATTTCCGACTGAACCCGGACCAGGCTGCCCAACCAGGCCGAGACCCGTCCGGGCAGCAGCTCCGCGAGCAAGTCAAGCAAGCCGAACTCGCCGCCGAACTCGCACAGCAGCGGCTGATGCAGCAGGCTTGCGCGATGGTCGCGGATTCGGCAACGGTCACCGATCCTGGCGTGGCCTTGGCGAATGCGCGGGGCAACATCGATTCGCTGTTGCAACGTCGAGGCCTGATACTGCATGGCGAAATCAAGGAGCTTTTTGCGAGCATCGACTTTCACTTCTTGAGCATCAGCGATGCCGTTTTCGACGCATGAGAACACGACATGAGCATGAGAAAGCAGGAAAGAGCGCACAAGGGAAAGCGTGGGGGAAGGCATAAAGAGTCGCAGCCCATGGCGATCAGCGCTTTCGACCTGTTCAAGATCGGCATCGGGCCTTCGAGCTCGCATACCGTCGGCCCCATGCGGGCTGCGGCGATGTTCGTCGACGCCCTGCGCAGCGCTGGCGAGTTGCACGAAGTGTGCCGGATCAAGGCCGAAATGTACGGCTCGCTCGGTGCCACAGGTCGCGGCCATGGAACGCCAAAGGCGATCATGCTCGGGCTCGAAGGCGAACAGCCGGATCATGTGGATGTCGCCGAGATCCCGGCGCGGCTCGAAGCGATCCGCAGCGAGAGAGCGTTGCGCCTGCCCGGCGGGCCGCGTATCGCCTTCGAGGAAAAGCGCGATCTCGTCATGCATCGCCGCAAGGGGCTGAAACTGCACCCCAACGGCATGCGCTTCACGGCCTTTGGCAGCGACTCGGCGAGCGGTTCCCGCGAGTTGCTGGCGCGCACGTACTATTCGGTCGGCGGCGGCTTCATCCATGACGAATCGGGGTCGGGAGTCGGCTCGATCGTCGAGGACCGGCGCGAGTTGGCGCATCGGTTTCAGACCGCCACCGAGCTGCTCGCGGTTTGCGACGCCACCGGGCTGCGCATTTCCGACGTCATGCTCGGCAACGAAAATTCCTGGCGGCCAGAAGCCGAAACTCGCCAAGGACTGCTGAAGATCTGGGCCGTCATGCAGGAATGCGTCGCTCGCGGCTGCGAGAACGAAGGCGTTCTTCCGGGAGGACTGAAAGTCGAACGCCGCGCCCGGCGGCTGCATCGGCAATTGCTTGGCAGGCCCGAGGCATCGCTTTCCGACCCGCTCACCGCGCTCGACTGGGTCACCCTGTACGCCCTCGCGGTGAATGAGGAAAACGCCGCTGGCGGTCGCGTGGTCACCGCCCCGACCAATGGCGCAGCGGGAATTATCCCTGCCGTGCTGCACTATTACGACCGCTTCGTCCCCGGCGCCAACGACGATGGCATCGCGCGGTTCCTCCTGACCGCCTCGGCCATCGGCGTGCTGTTCAAGCAAAATGCCTCGATCAGCGGCGCCGAAGTGGGCTGCCAGGGAGAAGTTGGTTCGGCGTGCTCGATGGCCGCCGGAGGCCTTGCCGAAGTGCTCGGAGGCTCGCCGCGACAAGTCGAGAACGCAGCCGAAATCGCCATGGAGCACAATCTGGGGCTGACCTGCGATCCGGTCGGTGGCCTGGTGCAGGTGCCATGCATCGAACGCAATGCCATGGCTTCGGTGAAGGCAATCCACGCGGCGCGGCTCGCCTTGCGCGGCGACGGCAAGCATTTCGTTTCGCTCGATCAGGTCATCAAGACCTTGCGCGACACCGGTCGCGACATGCAGGACAAGTACAAGGAGACCGCGCGAGGCGGCCTCGCGGTGAACGTCATCGAAATCCCCGTCAGCGTGATCGAATGCTAATGATGCACACCTCGCGCATCATGCACCGGGAGCGCCGTCAGCCTTGCCGTGCTTTCCAGCGCTTGACGAGCTGGGCATCGATGCCGAACAGATCGAGGATGCGACCGACGTGATGGTCGACGAGTTCGTCCACCGACTGCGGCCGAATGTAATGCGCGGGCATCGGCGGCACGAGCACGGCACCATTGCGCGCCGCCTTGAGCATGATCTCGCAGTGTCCGGCGTGCAGTGGTGTTTCCCGCGGCACGAGCACGAGCCGCCGGCATTCCTTGAGCGTGACATCGGCGGCGCGGCTGAGCAGCGACGCGGAATGGCAATGAGCGATTGCCGAAAGTGCGCGGATCGAGCAAGGCGCGACGATCATGCCATCGGTGCGAAACGAGCCGCTGGCGATGTTCGCGGAAATGTCCTTGTTCGAATGGCAATGGTCCGCCAGCGCCTTGACCTCATCGAAGCCAAGATCGGTTTCGAGGGAAATGTTCAACCGCGCGGCATCGGTCGCCACCAGATGGGTTTCGACCCCAGGCTGTTCACGCAATGCCTGCAATAGGCGGACGCCATAAATCACGCCGCTCGCGCCCGACATGCCAATGATGAGCCGCATCGCCTCTTCCGCATCAACAAAAGCGGCATTCTTGCATCGACCCGGCACGATGTTCAAGCGCGGGCCCGATGGATGTCCAGCCGGCCAGCGACCCCGCTTCGAGCGACGCAGCCCGCCTCAAGGGCCAAGAGCGCCGATGGGAACGACGTTGACGCCATCGGGGCGGCAATAGGCATAGCCGGTCGAGGTGACAACGAGCAAGCCGGCAGGCTCGCCCATCTTGGCCAGATCGACGCGATCCCTGAACTTGAGCAGGTTTGCCGCAGCCTTGTCGATGATCGCCGGCGTGCTGCCCAGCTTGGCTTCCACGGGCAGCCAGGCGCCGGCAACGGTCTGGATGACAGCATCGACTTCCAGGTCCGTGTTGTCCCGATAATGGTAGAGCTCGGCGTCGTGGACGCTAGCGTAGATGCGCAGATCCCGTACCACCAGGGACTCGAACAGCAGGCCCAGATATTCGAGGTCCGCGAGCAGCCTGCCAGGATTGGCCCGCAAGGCGCCGACGGCGATCGATGGGTCGGTGAAATGCTGCCTTGCCGATTTTCGCAGGCGCGAACGGGAGCGCAAATGAGGCGAGAATGGTGGTAACTCCTCGATCACGAACAGGGCTCGCAATGCTTCCATATAGTTGCCAACCGTGCGCTCCTGCACAGCCTCGCCGGGGCGCGCCAGCTCTTTCGCCAAGGTCGCCAGGGAGACTTCGGTTGCGGTATTGCGTGCCAGCGATTGCATGAGGCGCAGGATCCGTTCCGGATCGTGACCAATGCCGGCGGCGCGCTCGATGTCGGTGCGGCGCAATTCGTCGATGTAGCCTCGCACGAAGCGCTGTGCCCGAGGCAAGGTCTCGTCAAGAGAATCTGGCCAGCCGCCGCGGCAAATCAGCTCAGCCAGATGCGGAACGGTCAAGCCCGCATCGCCCGCTTCCGCCGAAGCTCCCGCAAGCAGGTCGCCAAGCGACACCTCTCCCGTGGCATGGCCTTGTTCGCAAAGCGACATCGGGCGCATGCGCAGCCGGATGATGCGACCGGCGCCAGAATGGCGCAGCAGGTCATCGGTCGGCGCGGCCGACCCGGTCAGGATGAACTGCCCCTTGCCCGGAGTCAGATCAGCACTGCGCCGCACATGATTCCAGATGTCCGGAACGAGCTGCCATTCGTCGAGCAGCTTTGGCGGATCGCCTTGCAACAAGGTCTGGGGGGTCAGCATGGCTGCTTGCCGGGCATTGTGGTCGATGTCCAGGAATGCCTCGCTGCGGGCCAACTGCCGCGCGGTGGCAGTCTTGCCGCAGGCTTTCGGGCCCTCGATGAGCACTGCGGATGTCGCGGCAAGCAGCTCGCGCAGCTCCTCGTCGGCCAGTCGCGGCCGGTAGGAAATGGTCGCGGAATTCATCAAAAGCACCTCCAGCGCATGTTTTGCAACGATTCTAGCGCATGTTTTGCAACGATTCCAGAGCATTTTTTGCAACGTTCTTAACGCAGTTTTTGCAACGATTTTAGCGCAGGTTTTGCAACTCTCTCGGCACACGCTCGCGATGGCGTCCTCAGCGTCTGGTTTGGCTCGAAATCGCGAGCCCCGGCCTCGCTCGCCTGCCATCTCCCCCTGCCAGCAAATTGCGCGACTTCGAAGCGCCTGGCATGGCAGACACCAAGCCCGGCCTGTTTGCCATGCGGCGCCGACATCTGGCATGATGCCGCAGCATGAGCCAAGCCAATCTGTTCTATGCCCAATCGGGTGGCGTGACGGCCGTCATCAATGCCAGCGCCTGCGGAGTGATCGAGACCGCACGGCGGTTTCCGCAACGCATCGGCACCGTCTATGCCGGACGCAATGGCATCGTTGGCGCATTGCGCGAGGAACTGATCGACACCGGCAAGGAGCCGGCCGAGAGCATCGCCGCCTTGCGCCATACGCCGGCCGGAGCGTTCGGCTCGTGTCGCTACAAGCTCAAGTCATGGCGCGAGAGCGCCCGGGAATACGACCGGCTGATGGCAGTGTTCCAGGCCCATGACATCCGCTACTTTCTCTACAACGGCGGCGGCGACTCCCAGGACACCGCCAACAAGGTCGCCGAGCTCAGCATTGCGCGAGGCTTCCCGATCACGTGCATTGGCATTCCGAAGACGGTCGATAACGACCTGCCCATCACGGACAATTGCCCGGGATTCGGCTCGGTGGCGAAATATGTCGCGATTTCGATCCGCGAGGCAGGGCTCGACGTCGCTTCCATGTGCGATTCGTCAACCAAGGTGTTCGTCATGGAAGTGATGGGCCGCCATGCGGGCTGGATCGCCGGCGCAGCAGGCCTGGCGAGCGAAAGCGAAGGCGACCCTCCCCACATCATCCTCTTTCCCGAGGTCGTTTTCGACCGCGAGAGGTTCTTGCGCAAGGTGCGATCGTGTGTCGATAGGCATGGCTTCTGCACCATCGTCGTTTCCGAGGGAGTCAAGGGGCCCGATGGTCGCTTCCTGTCCGAGGCTGGTGGCAGCGACGCTTTCGGCCACGCCCAGCTTGGCGGCGTGGCGCCGATGATCGCGGAGCTGGTCAAGCAGCAGCTCGGCTACAAGCACCATTGGGCGGTGGCCGACTACCTGCAACGCGCTGCGCGCCACATCGCTTCGGCGACCGATGTCGAGCAAGCCCATGCGGTCGGCAAGGCCGCAGTCGAGTTCGCCATGGCTGGCAAGAATGCTGTCATGCCCGTGATCGTTCGCGAACCGGGCGCGGAATATCGCTGGAGCATCGGCGAAGCGCCGCTGGCCGAAGTCGCCAATGTCGAAAAGAAGATGCCGGCGGCGTATATCAGCGACGACGGCTTCCACATCACCGCTGCGGCCCGAGACTACTTCGCTCCTTTGATCTGCGGCGAGGACTACCCCCCCTACGAGCACGGCCTGCCGCGCTATGCACACCTCGAGAGCGTGCTCGCCGAGAGGAAGCTGCCCGCCTGGACGGGCGCATGAATGAATGACCTTTGCAGCAAACTTGAACCCGAGGAGTATCCCCATGTTGTCCCGCTTGTTTCACGTCATCGGCCGCGCCCTCTCGATCATCTGGCGCGCACTTCGCACCACCCTGGCCCTGATCGGCCTGGGAGTGGTGATTTGGTTCATCGCCCTGGGCATCATTCTGTCGCAGCATGGCGACTCTTTTGAGGAACTCTTCGCCGGCGTACAGACCGAGCCCACCGAGATCGCAGAGGACTCGGTGCTGGTGCTCAGGATCGAGGGCAGACTGGTGGACCACCTCGACCAGCAGGATCAGTTGATCCAGGCGCTGTCCGAGATCACCGACGATACCTCCAGCAGTGGCGACACTCCGGCCCAATCCCTGATCGTCGCCCTGGACCGGGCCGCGACGGACGATCGCATCCAGGGCGCAGTGCTGGAACTGTCGTATTTTGCCGGCGGCTACCCCGCCCTGCTCGACGAAGTGGCCGATGCACTGCTGCGCTTTCGCGCCCAGGGCAAGCAGGTGCTAGCCTACGGCGACAGTCTCAACCAGTCGGCCTACTTCCTGGCCGCCCACGCTGATCGGGTGGTGATCGATCCCATGGGCTCGGTGATCTTTGCTGGCTACGGTGCGCATAGGCTCTTTTTCGCCGACACCATCGAGCGACTCAGGCTGACGACCCACGCCTTCGTTGCCGGCAACTACAAATCGGCACCGGAACAGTTCACCCACACCGCCATGTCCGAGAATGCCAAGCAGGCCGCCCAGCGCTGGAGCGGCCACCTCTGGGCAGGCTGGAAGCAGCGGGTCGGCGCCCAGATGGACCTGTCGCCGGACGACCTGCAGAACTACGCCGACCATCCCGACCAACAGATGCTCAGGGCTGGGGGCGATTCCGCCATAGCCGCCCTGCAGAACGGCTTGGTACACGCCACGGTGGCGCTGCACGGCACCTCCAACCAGGCTTTGGTGGAGTTGTTCGACGAGCAGTTCGGCTCGCCTGAGGGCGCTGAGGGCGACACGATGGCCGACACTGACACGAGCGCTGAAGGCGACACGATGGCCGACAGCGACACGAGCACTGAAAGCGACACGATGGCCGACACTGACGTGAGCACTGAAGGCGACATGATCGCCGACAGTGACATGGGCACTGAAAGCGAAGTGATGACTGAAAGTGACATGAGCGCTGAAAGCGATGAGGCCTGCGCCTGCAAGCGGCAAATCTCCTGGAACCGGTACTTCCGGGCGACCGGTGGATTCGCTGGCAAAGAAAAGGCAAAAGACGATGCCGAAGCCGACGTTGAATCTGTGGCGGTGCTCTTTGCCCGGGGCACGGTGTCGGGTACCGACGAAGGCGGCGCCTTCGACGCCTGGCGGGTGGCCGATCAGGTCCGTTCCCTGAACGAGCGCGACGAGCCCCCGGCCGTCATCCTGCTGCGCCTGGACACTCCCGGCGGATCGGTCTACGCCTCCGAAATCCTGCGCCGGGCACTGGTCCACTCCGAGGTGCCGGTGCTGGTCTCGATCGGCGGGCTGGGCGCCTCTGGCGGCTATTACATCGCCACCGGCGCCGACCGGATACTGGCAGCCAAGGGCAGCATCACCGGCTCCATCGGCGTGTTCGCCGTGCTATTCACCGCCGAGGGAGCGACCAACTGGCTGGGCGCCAACTACGACGGCACCGGAACCTCGGACATGAGCGGCACCGGAACCCCTTTTACAGCGCTGCACCCGCGCATTGGCGCCGTGTTCACCAGCAGCGTCGAAAACACCTACCAAAACTTCAAGCAGTTGGTGGCCGACAGCCGCAATCTGTCCCTGGATGACACCGAGAGCCTCGCCAGTGGCCAGGTCTGGACCGGCGGCGAGGCCATCGAGCGCGGCCTGCTCGACGGGCTGGGCAGCTTCGGCGGCGCCGTCACGGAAGCCGCCGGAATGGTCGGGCTGGACGAGGGGCAATACCGCCTGGAGATTGTAGAACCCGAGCAGGAGCTGCTCGACGAGATCCTGCGCCTGCTCCCGCTGCTCAACGGCCAATCGCTGCTGAAGTCCTCACTGGGCCGACTGCTGCCCTATCTCGAGCACCCCGACCCGCAGCACCTCTACATGGAGTGCCTGGACTGCGAGCTGTCTTTCGGGGCGACCGGGCTGTCGGCGGAGGCGCTCGGGAAGCTTCCGCTGCCATTCGCGCTGTAACGGGCCTGCACCGGGCGCGGCTGAGTTGCAGCAACCGCGCCTGCAACCGAGCGGTCAAGGCGCGAGCCTCTCGATGTTCCATGGCTCGGAGGAGGCTTCGCGGGAATAGCGGAAACGATCGTGCAGCCGATCTGGGCGGCCCTGCCAGAATTCGTATTCGCTCGCTCGCACGCGGTAGCCTCCCCAGTCGTCCGGCAGCGGAATTTCTCCTTCGCGATGGCGTTGCGCAAGCTCGTCGAAAGCCGCCATCAGCTCGGCGCGGCTGGCGAGCAGCCGACTCTGCCGCGAGGCCAGCGCCGCCAACTGGCTCGGGCGCGGGCGAGTCGAGAAATACGCTGCCGACTCGCTCCTTTCGGTCGGCGCAGCGACGCCGCAAATCTTCACCTGCCGATCGATGACATGCCAGGGAAACAGCAGGCTGATGCGAGGATTGCCGACGAGTTCGAGCGCCTTGCGCGAGCCATGATTGGTATAGAAAAAGAAGCCGCCCTCGTCGAAGTGCTTGAGCAACACGATGCGCTGGCTCGGCTGGCCATCTTCGGCGACGGTGGCGGCGACCATCGCGGTCGGGTCGGGAACTTGCAGTTCGAGCGCCTGCCGCATCCATTCGCCGAACTGTTCGAGGGGGTCGGCAGCGAGATGCTCCCGGCCCAGCCCTTCGGAGAGATATTCTCGCCGCAACGATTCAAGATGCATTCCGGGTTTCATTGCAAGTGCCGTTTCGGGAGTCACTGGCAACATCGCCAGCGCGACGATCAACGAACGAAGTCACCATAATTCCAGAGCTGCTTCCGCGCGGTGCCGGTTTCGTAATAGAAGGTGCCATGGCCGTGTTTCTCGCTGGCGAAGAAGCCGCCGACGAACTTGCGGCCATTCGTCCAGCGATACGTTCCCTGGCCGTGATAGTGGTCATTGACGAAATCGCCGGTGTAGTTCTCGGTATTGTCTTGCAGCCAGAATTCGGTGTGCTCGTTCTCGCGCCATTCGGGAAGATTGAGCACATAGCTCCCCCGGCCATGGCGCTTGTTGTTCTTCCATTCACCGATGTACAAGTTGCCGCGGCCATTCCAGTGCTTGCCGCGGCCCTCCCGGGCGCCACGCTTCCAGGAACCGACGTAGACCTCTTCGGCGACGAAGGAAACGGGGATTTCCAGCCTGCCATGGCCATGGAACTCGCCATCGAGAAAACCTCCCGCATAGCGGCCCTTGCCAAATGCGGTGTCGAACTCCATGGTTCCTTCGCCGTCGATGCAGTCGCCGCGAATGCATCGCTCGGCAGTGACCGATTCGAGGGACTGGCCGACGGCTGTCGAGGCGGCGGACCATAGCAAGGCGCCAAGCAGCAAGGCAGGCAACGAGGCTGGCAGGAAATCTTTCATGAATGCATCCAAGGATCCGGGCAATTAAACCACGCGGCGCAATGCGGTCAAGGGGCTGATGCTGACAACCTTGCGCGTGGCATTGACTCCGAGCAAGGCAACGACCGCCATCCCCAGCGCCGGGCCCGCGAGCCAGACCCAGTAATGCACGTTGAAATCCTGTTCAAAGAGCCGTTCTTGCAGATAGAACACCCCGCCTTCGGCTCCGAGGGTGGCGATCACTCCGGCAACGAGTCCGATCAGGGAGAATTCGATCAGCAAGGCGCCGAGGATCAGCTTGCGTCCCGCCCCCAGGGTTCGCAGGATCGCGTTTTCGTGGAACCGCTCGTCAAGGCTCGCGTTGACGCAGGCGAGCAACACCAGTGCTCCCGCAACGAGCACCAGGGCGAAGATCAGCTCGATCGCCGAAGTGACCCGGGCGATGATGTTCTGGATCTGCTCGATCAAGGCGTCGACCTCGATCACGACGATGGTCGGAAATTGCCGGAGCAAGTCGTTGAGCAGCAGCTTCTGCCCGGTTTCGAGCAATACCGTGGACAGGTACGTCGCTCCGAGATGATCGATCGTTCCCGGCGAGAACACGATGAAGAAGTTCGGCTGCATGTTGTCCCAGCGCACCGAACGGATATTGGCGACCTCGGCGCTGACCGACTGCTGGCCGATCTCGAATTCGATCGTGTCGCCGACCGCCAGGTTCAGCCATTCGGCATATTCCTCTTCTATCGAAACCAGGCCCGGCGCAGGATTTTCTGGCCACCATTCGCCGGCGATGACGTGGTTGTCAGGCGGAATATCCGCCGTCCAGGTCACCCGCCGAGGACCGGGCCGGCCTCTCTCGTCACGCCCTTCGCCATCGTCCGCTTCGTCCGCCGCATCGTCGAGTTCGCCGCTCTCGATCAGCGAGGCGCCGCGTTCTTCGTCATCCGGATCGCTTGCGGGCACAGGCTCGCTGCCATTGATCGCCTGCACCCGCGCGCTGACGAGCGGATAGAAGGCATTGGCTGCAATCGCGTGGTCGGCAAAAAAGGCCTCGATCCCCTCGATCTGGCCGCCGGTGATGTTCATCAGGAAATGATTGGGAGTGTTTTCCGGCAGTTGCGCCTGCCAGTCGGCAATCAGGTCGGTGCGCAACAGGCTCAGGATCAGCAGCGACATGATCGTCACCGAGAACACCATGACTTGCAGCACGTTCTGCCGCCGTCGGCGGCGCACGGCGGTCATCGCGAGTTTCCAGGCGTTGCCGGCCTTCATTCCCACCGAGCCGCTCGAGGCGATTCGACACTGGACCGAACAGCATCTCCCGGACGTGCGCCGCTCACGGAGCGAGTTCGCGGGGGCCCTCTGAGTTGAGACCGCAGTGTCGGAGGGGAGACGTGAACGGATCACCTGGTCCGACGGGCGATCGTGCGTTCAGCTCCG
>RKSA01000093.1 GCA_007571115.1 Gammaproteobacteria bacterium | reverse complement strand
GCGGCATGGTTCTTGTCCAAGACGTATTGCCCGGATCGCACTGCCGTGATCTCGGCCTCGAAACCGGGGGTCAGCAGGCGGTCGCAGGCACTCAGCGCAAACACGCTCGCAAGCGCAAGCACGAGCCGGCGGGCACCAGCCATCGATGGTCCACTCATGCCGCGATTATCCAGGTAGCTTGCAGTTCATTGCCGAATCGCGTAGACATCGACTTCAATGCCGATTTCGTTGGGAATTTCCGCAGTGCTGGCCCAATAGCCCTGGCCAACACCGTATTCGAGCCTCTTGATCGTCACATTGCTGGTAAGCCGGAAGCCCATCCGCTCTGCGTCGCGTTCGATCGCGAGCTGAAACGGGAAACTCATCGGGCGAGTCATGTCGCGGATCGTCAGGGAACCTTCGGAAACGAAGGAATCGAGTGACTGCAAGCGGCATTGCCGCGCCTCGAAGTGCGCCGTGGGGAACTGGTCGACGTCGAACATGTCCACGTCGAGCAGGTACTCGAGGGCCTCGACTGAATCGATGTTGATATCGACGATGGGGATCGTTACCGTGAAATTGCAGGAACCAGGATTCGTCGGGTCGATTTCGAATACCGCATCGATATTGGTGAACTCGCCTTGGTAAGGGTCGCCTGCATAGGAATAATGGAAGATCACCCGGGATTTTTCCTTGTCGATCACCCAGCTCTGCGCGTGCGCGGAAAGCGCAGTGAACAACAGCAGCGCCAGTGACGCCGCCCGAAGCAAAATTCCCATGGCAATTTCTCCCATATGCGTTGCGGTAGCGCGTAGGCTACTATTTCCGCCGACTTGCTGCCACCGCTTGCCAGGGCTTGGTGGGGGTTCGGGCCGGGGTTTCAAGCAATTTCGAGCCATGTCGCAAACGAATTTTCGGCAAACCTGGAATGCCACGCAGCCCGCGAAGGGACGGCAGCTTTACGGGCCAAGGCGAAAACGGTAGTCTAGCGGCCCTTCGGCAAGGCACGGCAAACGCGGGAGCATGGCGGCAATGGGCCGGGAAATCACCGCTACCAGTTTCAGCAGCGAGCAGTTCGAGCGCTTCGGCACGAGGCTGCGCGGCAATCTGCAAGCCCTCGAGACGCTTTTGCAAAGACCCGGTTTCGGCACCGGAGACCTTTCGTTCGGCGCCGAACTCGAATTGTACATCGTCGACTCGCAAGGCCAGCCGCTGCACGTCAACCAGGAAATCATCGCGCAACTCGACGACCCCCATCTCACCCTCGAGCTGAACCGCTACAACCTCGAATACAATTTCACGCCTTGCCAGATCGCCGACCGCTGCTTCCACCAGACCCAGGCAGAGGCGTTGGCGGCAGTGTCGAAAATCAACGCCTGTGCCGCGCAATGGGATGGCTCGGTGGTGCCGGTGGGAATCCTGCCAACCTTGCAGCAGTCCGATACGGGCTATCAGGCAATGACCAAGCTGCCGCGCTTCGAGGCGCTGACCCGGGAGCTTTCCGAAATCCGCGGCGGACCTTTCACCGTCGCCATCAGCGGCGACGACACCCTGCAACTCGCCATGGACGACGTGACCCTGGAAGGCGCGTGCACCTCGTTCCAGATCCATTTGCGCGTTCCTCCGGCCGAATACGCCGACTTCTACAACGCCGCCCAGTTGATCACGCCACTGGTGGTGGCACTGGCGGCAAATTCGCCGACGCTGTTCGGCCATCGGCTTTGGCACGAAACGCGAATCCCGCTGTTCAAGCAATCGATCGACTGCCGACCCAAGGATTCGATGCACCCGATGCCGGCTCGGGTGAACTTTGGCAACAACTGGATTCGCGCGGGAATCTTCGAGCTGTTCGCCGAAGGCGCGATGCTGTACCGGCCGATTTTTGCGGTCTGCGACGACGAAGACCCGATGGCAGTGGTCAGGGCCGGAGCAGTGCCTGCTTTGCAGGAGATGCGCCTGCATCAGGGAACGGTCTGGCTGTGGAACCGCCCGGTGTACGATCCTGGCGACGGCGGCCATCTGCGAATCGAGTTCCGCTCCTTGCCAGCGGGGCCAAGCATCGTCGACATGCTCGCCAACGCGGTGCTCGCCATCGGTCTGACCAAGGTCATGCAGGGAAGCATTCGCGAGCTGCTGCCAGCGATACCGTTCAACTATTGCGTCGCCAATTTCTATCGCGCCGCGCAAAGCGGCCTCGACGCCGAGCTGTTCTGGCCTTCGGCAACCCAGTCCCAGCCCGAATACTTCCCGGTTCCGGAACTGCTCGAACGGCTGCTGCCGCGAGTTCCGGAAAAACTTCTCGAAACGGGTTTTCGCGAAGACGATTTCCGACCGTTTTTCCAGGTGATCGAGGAACGTCTCGCGGTGCGCAGGACCGGTGCGCGCTGGCAACTCGAAAAAGTCGCCGAATTGCGCCGCGATCTGCACAAACGCGAAGCGCTGACCGAAATGTTTCGGCAATATCGCGCCAACAGCGCGGCGAACATCCCGGTGGCGCGATGGCAATAGCGGAAATTGCCCCCGACCGGGTGCCAGCAGCGAGCCAAAGCGGCCTGTTCCATCATTGGCGAGACCCGGACCCGCATTCGCTTGGCAGCAGCGCGAGCGAGTTCCTGCAGCGCCTGCACGGCCCGACGTGCATCCACCTCACTGGCAACAACCCCGAGCGCTGCCGGGCGATCGCCACCTTGATGCACGGCAACGAGCCCAGCGGCCTGCACGCCTTGCACGAGTTGCTGCGGCTCGGGCTACGGCCTGCGGTCAATATGCTCTGTTTCATTCCGGCGGTCGATGCCGCCAAGCAAGCGCCGGGTTTCGTCTATCGCATGCTGCCCCATGCCAAGGATCTAAATCGCTGTTTCGCGACGCCTTACGGGAACACCGAAGTCGACCGGCTCGCCTGCGAAATGATGATGCTGATCGAGGAAGCCAGGCCCGAATGCATCGTCGACATCCACAACACTTCGGGTTCAAGCCCGTCTTTCGGCATCAGCACGGTCATGGCGCCAAGCGAGGCTGCACTCATCTCGCTGTTCACCCAGCGAATGATCGTCACCGATTTGCGGCTCGGTTCGCTGATGGAGCGGACTTGCCCCGAGATGCCCATCGTCACGATCGAATGCGGCGGCGCCGAGGATCGCGAATCGATCCTGCTCGCCGGCGAGGGGCTGACACGCTTTTTCACTTCCGACAACGTGCTCGAGGCGAACCCGGCCGAGATGTCGCTCGAATTCTTCCATCATCCGATGCGCCTCGAACTCGCCGCGGGCAGCGCCATCGCCTACGGCGAGCATGGGCTGCTCGAGCACGGCGTCACCTTGCTGCCTTCGGTGGAAAATCACAACTTCGGCCATGTCGGCAGCGATACCTTGCTCGGTTTCGCAACCGGCGCCCTCGAAGACCATGTACACGTTCGCAACGCCGAAGGGCTGGTGCCGGCAGGCGACTACTTCCGCCTCGCCGAAGGTCGGCTCTACCCGCGACGCAAGCTGAAACTGTTCATGGTGACCACGAACCCGGAAATCGCGCGCAGGGATTGCATGTTCTATCTCGCAGAAGCGTGAAAAACCGGCTCCCCATGGTAGCCGGGGCGCAGCATCAATGCTTTAATAGCGCCCGCCGACTTTGCCGGGCCTGGAAACGGCCTGCGGCAAGACTCTTGGCAACATCGAGATTCACCGCTATTTCGAACAGGAACGATCATGTCTGAAATCATCGCTCAATATGGCCCGATCTTCCTCGCCATGGCCATCATTTTCGGCTTTTTCATGGCTTGGGGGGTTGGCGCCAACGATGTTGCCAATGCCATGGGCACTTCGGTCGGTGCGCGCGCGATCACGATCAAGCAGGCGATCATCATCGCCATGGTGTTCGAGTTCGCCGGCGCCTGGCTCGGCGGCGGCAAGGTCACCCAGACCGTCCGCAGCGGCATCATCAGCCTGGAAAACTCAGGGCTGCAAGGAAACCCTGAATTGCTCGTCTATGGAATGCTTTCGTCGCTGCTCGCTGCGGGAGTCTGGCTGCTGATCGCGTCCCATCGCGGCTGGCCGGTATCGACGACGCATTCGATCGTTGGCGCGATCATCGGCTTTGCCGCAGTCGGCATCTCGATCGATTCGGTGATGTGGGGCAAGGTCGGATCGATCGCCGCGAGCTGGGTCGTTTCGCCGCTGTTCTCGGGAGTGATCGCGCTGGCGCTGTTCCTCAGCGTGCAAAAGCTCGTGCTCGATACCGACGACCCTCTGGCCAACGCGCGGCGTTACGTCCCCTGGTACATTTTCCTGGTCGGCTTCATCATCTCGATGATGACCATGGTCAAGGGGCTGAGCAAGACCAGCCTCGAATTCAGCCTCTTCCAGACCTTGCTGATCGCCACCGGCATTGGCCTGGTGACGATGGCAGTCGGCGTCGTGCTGCTGCGCCGCGTCGTGGCCCGGCTCAGGGAGGCCAGCAACGAAGTCGATCGGCTCGAAAGGGTCTTCGGCGTGCTGATGATTTTCACCGCCTGCTCGATGGCTTTCGCCCATGGCTCGAACGATGTCGCCAATGCCATCGGGCCCCTTGCTGCGGTGGTCGGCGTGGTCGAGACCGGCGGCGTGTTCGCCAGCGAATCTTCGGTGCCGAGCTGGATCCTGCTGCTTGGCGCCTTCGGCATCATCATCGGCCTTGCGACCTGGGGCTATCGCGTCATCATGACCATCGGCCGCAAAATCACCCACCTCACGCCCAGCCGCGGCTTCGCCGCCGAACTCGCTGCGGCGACGACGGTGGTCATCGCCTCGAGCACCGGCATCCCCGTCTCGACCACGCATACCCTGGTCGGTGCGGTGCTCGGAGTCGGCCTCGCTGCAGGCGTCAGTGCGCTCAATCTCGGCACGATCGGTCGAATCTTCCTGTCGTGGCTCATCACCTTGCCCGTCGGCGCGACCTTGTCGATCGTGTTCTTCTTTGCCTTCCGCGCGATTTTTGGCTAACGTGATTCCTGGCCAGAACTTTTGGCCAGAACTTTTGGCCAAAGGAAGAGAAAGAGGGAGAATGCAGATGCTCAAGCTCTACGGCTTTCAGCAATCGCGCTCCTTTCGCGCCCTGTGGGCGCTCGAGGAAAGCGGCCTCGGATACGAATATGTCCAGGTGCGCTTGCGCGCCGCTGCGGAAGCTGCCGATAGCGCGAAGAACCCCGCCTACCTCGCCCTGAACTCCCAAGGCAAGGTGCCGACTCTCGTCGACGGCGACCTGGTGCTGTCCGAGTCCGTGGCGATCCTGTACTACATCGCGCGCTCGGCACCCGAGTCGGGGCTGTTGCCGAACGCCAGCATGGATGTCTATGCCCGCATCGACGAGCTTGCCTGCTTCGTCCTCGCCGAACTCGAACAGCCCCTGTGGAACAAGGGCAAGCACTGGTTCGCGCTGCCCAAGGGGCAACGCATCCCGCAAATGTTCGAAACCGCGAAATTCGAGTTCGCCAAGGCGCTGCAGGCGCTCGATCACCTGCTCGGCGACGGCGAATACGCAGTCGGCAAGGCTTTCACGCTCGCCGACATCCTGCTTGCCCAGACTTTCGACTGGGCGATGCGCTTCGAGTTCGAGCTGCCGCAAAAGCATATCGACTTGCGCGAGCGCCATTACCGCCGGCCTGCCTGCCAGCGCGCGCTGGCGGTGATGGCCTGAGCCAGGCTTCGGCTCTGCGTGACGCTATCGCGAACCGGCCAGAATCGGCAGCTTGTTGCCAGTATACTGGATGGCCTGCCGACGGCGGATTGGCTCGCTCCGCCACGGCAGCCGAAAACGGTTCAGCAAGAGTTCAGCAAGAGTTCAGCGAGGATTCAGGAGCGAGGCGATGCTCAAGTCGTACAACAGCTTTTACATCAATGGGGCCTGGCGGCAACCCGCCGGGCGCGAATTGCTCGAAGTCATCAATCCGGCCACCGAGCAGCCCTTCGCGACGATCAGCCTTGGCACTGCCGAGGACGTCGACGAGGCGGCGCGAGCGGCGCGACGTCCGGCATCGGTCGTTACGCGGCCGAGCACCTTGCAGCACAGGGCTACTTTGTCTACGCCGGTGCCCGCAAAGATGCGGACATGGAAGCGCTCAACAAACTGGAGAACGTGACTGCGGTCAGATTGGATGTCACAAAACAGGATCAGATCGATGCCGCGTTCAGCGTACGGGCGGCGGGCCTTCGTGCGGATTTCCATCACCGACGCGCCCGGGGTGTCGTCGATAAAGATGTTGGACGCGGCCAGCGTGTTGGCTGCCTCGACCAGAATCGGCCACTCCTCCTCGTCGATCTGTCCAAGCCG